>JBOFGT010000083.1:0-4171 GCA_051649265.1 Mycoplasmoidaceae bacterium | reverse complement strand
AAAGAACTAACAGAGATCCAAAAGAAAACGACTCCTTATTTACTTAGAAATGAAAATTTAGTTGGTGTTTCTCCAACAGGAACAGGAAAAACATATTGTTTCTTATTTCCTATTTTAAATAAAGTTAATTTAGATAGTTCTGAAATTCAAACTGTAATAATTTCTCCAACAAGAGAGCTAGCAAGACAAATACATTCTAAATTTACTTACTTTACAAAATTTAATAAAAAACTAAAAGTTCAGTTAGTAATTGGTGGGATTGAATTTGATAAAATACATGAGAAGGTTTTAAAAGCAAGGCCACAAATAATTATAGCTACTCCTGAAAGATTCATTGAATTATGTGAAACAAACATTAAAACAAATTCTATTAATACGATCGTTTTTGATGAAGCTGACATGACTATGGAATTAGGTTTTTCATCTGTTTTTCAACAAATATTTAACATTTTATCATCTAATAAGAATTTACAAAAAATAGCTTTCTCTGCAACATTGCATGACATGCTTTCAAGACAACTTTCAGTATACTTTAAAGACACAAAGATAATTGATATCTCCGAAGACATTTGAAAAAATGAGCAAATTAAACATATTTTAATTCACGATCAAATTAATATAGATAAAGAAGACACTCTTAAAACATTAATTAGTTCTATTAATCCATATTTTTGTATTATTTTTTGTAACACAATTGATAGTGCAAATAAAATATATGAATTAATAAAATGTTTGAATATTAATGTAGGAATATTGCATGGTAAGTTGGAATCAAGAAAAAGAAAAAATGTCTATAAAGATATCCAAAACTTTAAGTATCAATATTTAGTAGCAACTGATTTAGCATCAAGGGGTTTAGATATTGATGGAGCAAGTCATATTATTTCTTTTGATTTGCCTAAAGATGATTTATGATATATTCATCGTTCTGGTAGGTCTGGAAGAGGAAAATACCATGGTGAATCATATGTATTGTTCGATAAAACTTATGAGCTTAATATTAATCGTTTAAGATCTAAGGGAATTAAATGACAAAGTTTAAAAATTAAGAAAGGTAAGCTTGAATCTTTTGAATATGTATTTAAAAAGCCAAGAGTAAGAAAAGTAACAGAAGTTGATAAAAAAATTCAACATGCAATTAATACTTCAAGCAAAAAAGTTAAACCTGGTTATAAAAAGAAATTAAAAGCAGAAATAAAAAAAATTAAGCAAAAGGAAAAAAGAAAAAGAATTGATGCTTCTGTTAAAAAAGTTTTAGTAGTTAAATACAAAAAAGAAAATGCAGCTAAAACAAAAGTTAAACAAGAACAAGCTGCAAAGCGCGAAAAAGCAGAAAAAAGAAAAAGATATTAATAAATATTATAAAAAATAAGATGACTTTGAGTCATCTTATCATTTAATTAGGCATTTCTAGAATATGCTATGCAATAAATAATTTTTATATTATTTATATAAAATTATTTTTATTCAAACACCATCAATAAATATAAATTATTATAATAGATTTTTTTATTTTTTATTTATTTTTTTTATTAATGTTACACAACTAGAATTATCATAGTAATAGTTTTTTCTAATTCTTACTTCTTCAAATCCTAACTTTTTATAAAATGATCTACCAACAGTATTTTCTTCTCTAACTTCTGCTACAATTTGATTTACATTTTTTTTAAATAATATTCATGACATTATTGAATGAGCCAATCCAGATCTTCTTTGGTTTTTATTAACTCATACCTTATAAATTTCTATTTCATCTACCAACAAAACATAGATACAATAAAAAATTATTTTTTCTTTGTATTTAAGTAGAATAAATTTATGACTTTTATCATTTATTAGATCAACAATTTTTTCAAAATTCTTATATGAGTAAGAAAACTCATTAGATTCAATATCAATTATTTGCTCTTGTTCATCCATAGTTAATTTTTCTGTTTCGACTGTTTTATATCACTTTCTTAACATAATTTCCAAACACCTCTTCTGTTTTAACAAATTTATTTTTATTGTAAAATCAACATTCCTCAAAAATATATTTTTCTGAACTATTTAATATTTTATAACATTTTTCTTTCGCAATCTCATTAATTTTTTCAATGTTTTCTAAAGTAATTTGCTGATTATCAAATTTACAATAATATAAGTTTCCTTTTGCATCAATAATTGAAACTTGTTTTTCACCTGTCTGTTGAAATGTACATGTATCAAGAAAGTATATTTTAGAGTTATTGAGCCTTGCAAATAAATTTGTGAATACTAATCCTACTTTGATACCTACAAAGCTTCCAGGCCCATTTAAAACATATATATGACTAATATTTTTTTTATCAAAATTATTTTTTTTTAAAAAAAAGTCAAGTTTGTCATTAAATATTTCTGTCATGTTCTTGTTTGTTTGAAAATATAAAGTATCGATTATCTTTTCATCAATAATCAAAGACAAAACTAATCTAGAATTACATGTATCAATAAAAAGAATATTGTTCATTACGTATTTTCCTTAATAAAATCATTAAATTCTTTTGGTAAGTGAGCTTTAAAAGATTTTCATTCTTTTGTAAATGGATCTTCAAACTCAATTTTACTTGCATACAAGTATTGTCCATATTTATTGTAAATTTTATTATTACCATAAAGTGGATCATTTACAATTGGTCTTTTCAAGTATTTTAAATGCACTCTAATTTGATGAGTTCTACCTGTTTCTAAAATACATCTAATTAAAGAAAAATTATCATAATCAATTACCTTTTCAACAAATGTTATTGCATCTTTTGCATCAAAATCATTTGAAGGAATCATTTTTAATTTTCCTTTTTTGTTTCTTTTTATAGGAACATCAATTTTTATTTTATTTGTTTCTAGTCTCTTATTTATGATCGCAATATATTCTCTTTTAACACTTTTATTTTTAATTAATTCCATAAAAATTTCTTGAACTTTTAAATTTTTTGCAATAATTAGTAAACCACTTGTGTCTTTGTCAAGTCGATGACATATTCCCCAACGATAATCATCATCAGGAAACTGAATATTTTTACTTTGGAAATAATGCTTAATTCCTGCAGCTAAAGTATTTTCTTCATTAAAAGAGGAAGAGTGAACTAATAAACCACTTGGTTTATTAACAATTAAATAATTATTATCTTCATAAATTATATCTAATTTCATCTTTATTGGTTTCATTATATTAATTGTTTTAATATTGTAAATTGTAACTTCATCATCTAAAAATAATAATTGACCAGGTTTTTGAACTCATTCATCATTTATTTTTACTTTTAAATCTTTAATTAAGGACAATACTTTGTTTCTTGATATTTTTAGTTCAAAAACTAAAAACTTATCTACTCTTTCTTCATTAAATGTTTTGTTTATTATTTTTTTCATCTTGTACTTCTTTTTTTATTTTTTCTTTCTTTTCATCTTCTTTTCAAATAGCTACTAATATGAATATAAAACTAATTATTAATAACATTAATCCAATGCTAATAAATAAGTCTGCATAATTGAATATGAAACTATTATTTACAAATCCAAATCTTCAATAATCAACTACAGCATTTTCTGCAACAATTCCAGGTGCATTTGCTAAATAAATGAAGTTATCATAAATTGATCTATCAATAAAATTTGATAACCCTCCAAAAAACATAATTAAGGTTCCTATGTCCATTATTTTTTTTTGTGAGAATAAAAATATTATTAAAGGAATAAAAGTTGAAAAACCTTGTAATGCATATGCAAGCGCTGGATTCCCTTTAGCAAAACTCAAACCAACACCAGTATTACTAACAATATTTCCTTCAATAAAATTTCCCATGAAATTAAAATCTTGATTTTCTGCTTTTAACATAAAATCCCTAATTATAAATGATGGTAATATTACAACTAAAGCAAGTAACAAGAAAACAACAATTTTTCAAATTACAGAATTTTTATTATTTGCTTTTTTAAAATAATAACAAACGAATTCAAAAATATTTTTTTTATTATCAATCATATTATTAATTTTATCATTTTATTAATTGCTAATATTTATATTTTCAATTAATTACTTTAAAAAAAATATTAAGTAATTTTAGTAATTTTGATATTATATGTATCTTATTATTTCCTCAAATGTTTTTTCGACAATCTTTTTATCTCTAATAGTAATAATTGCATA
>JBOFGT010000082.1:0-12370 GCA_051649265.1 Mycoplasmoidaceae bacterium | reverse complement strand
AAGAAAACAAAGCAATATCAAACCTTCCATTATTAACTTCAAAGTTTAATACAATTGTGGATGAATTATTTACACCATTAAGATATGATGAATTTAGATTGTTATTATTTGAAGCAAAATATTTTTGTAATATAGTTCCGTTATATACGACATCAGCAAAGTTAAATAGAGCAATATCAAAATGTAAGTTTATAGCATTTTTATATGGAGTATCATGTATTTATAAAGTGGGTAATAGTTTTATACCATGCTACATTAAGCAAGCAAAGAAATCAATTACAGGTGAATACGTTTATTTAGAATTAGCAACCGCAGAGAGTTTATTATCGTCTTATGGTGATAATACTAAAATAGATACAACATTTAAATTACAATTAGCAGATATAGAAAATGACGTGGTTATTATGCGATGAGATGAATTATGTTTCGGAGCATACTATACTTTTCTTCCGTTTATTAAATTAGAAAGTAATTTATTAGACATGTTAACTACGGAAGGTTTTAGTTTAATTAAAAAATTTAATTATCAAGCATCTTCACCTTCAGTCATAAGAGACGAGATGAAAAACTTCTTCAACCCGAAATCACCATGAAATATCTCATGTTTTTTAGAAGATGAATTAAAATCAAGGTTAAGTCAATTTGATTTAGGTAATAAAGAAAAAAATCAATTTTTAGAATATTTTGAATTTACTATGAATGTATATTACTCAAAATTAGGAAGAAGATTTAATGTGGACACTAAACCAGAAAGAAATGTAAGTGGTGAAGTGGAAGCATCTCAAAGTAATTTTGATATTTTAGAACAAGGTCATAGAATGGAAATGGAAAATTTTAGAATGGAATTGTTTAATAAGTATGGAATAGAAGTCCATTTACAAAGAATAAAAATGGAAGATGAAGAGAAAGATATAGAAAATGAAGATATCACAGACAACTTATAATGTATGATGAAATAATGGTGGTGAAGATTTTCCATCACTAACATTACTAAATGAATTTAAAGATAGTTTTGTGGAAAGTAAATACAAAATTAACTATATTAATCAATTTCAAGGTCAAGCGGTCATTAATATTAAAGATTTTAATATTACATGTTTTAAAGTGGACTATGATGGAATGGACACACAATATTTTATCGTTAAGTCTATTGAAAGAAAAATGTCTAACGGAACAATGGTAATTAATTTAGATTTAGACATATTTTCTAGTTATGGATATAAATTATTAGAAATTAAAGATAAAAAATTTCTAACTAAAAGAACTCATAGATTTAATAAACTATTTTTTCAATTAAACGATGATTTAATTAACTCGGTTCCAGTATATTATGAAGACAATGTCTTATTAAACAAAGATTATGAAGTTAATGAAGATGGTTATGTATCAATTTCAATTAACGATGGAGGTGAAGTTTATTTAGGAAAATTTAAAAGTTTTCTAAATGCTAACATTTACTATGTCTTTTCAAGCGGAATGAATTTAAAAGACACAACAAAATATACAATTGTCCCGATGCTATCATTAACGGAAAAACCAATCATTTCTTCAAGAACTAATCAACAACAACAATTAAGCGTGGAATATTTTAAAGAGGGTGGAAATTTTGATGCGGTAAGATCAAAGATAAGAGAGTATGAAAAACAATATATAGATGTTAACATTACTATATCAACTTCCTCAAGACCAGAGATACCATCACTTCCAAGTGGTATATCAAACTACGACTATAGCAAAACACCTTCTATAACAAGAAGCGTAAGACAATATACTAAAAGTGAAAATATAAGCGCTACATCGTTTAGAAACTATGCTTATACACAAAATAATATTACATATATTTTAGAAGGTAAGTCATATAGCGGATCATCAACTACTTCTGCTTCTAAAATATCAACATCAAACAAAGATTTTCCACCTTTTCCATCTAATAGTGCTTATAAGGGAGATGATTTAACTATAAGATATTATGGAAGTGTAAGTGGAGATATTTCCATGGTGGAAGTTAAAAACTCAAAGGAACAAATAGAAAAATTATTACAAGAAACAAAAGATAGTAATGGAAATGTTATAGCAAATGAATATATCAATAAATTTAAGGGTATATATTTTTTACCAAATACCGCAAATTTTATAGTTAATCAACCCGCTAAAAATGATAAAAATTTTAAAGATTTTATCGCAATAGAAATACCACCTGAAGGTATACAATTAAAGAATTTTGAAATAGTAAGTGATTTAAATTATTTTGATGGACAATTACAACTTTTAGAATGGGATAGTTTAGACATTACATCTATAATTCATTTACAATTTTTAAATTTAACATATTACGACAATTTAAAGGAATGAAACTTCTATTATAATTTTGAAACTCAAAGTATCGATTTAAGTGGAACATTTTTCTTCAATGGAACGGGAACTATCGTATCTAACGTGGGAATTGATAAGACATATAACAATGTTATCGTATTTCCATATCAACTTCCTTCTGCCGTGGATGAATATATTAAGTATTATAGTGGAATTATGTCTTCCGTGAATACGGGAATAGAAGGACAAAAGAAAAATTATGAAATTAATAAAGGTCAATTACTATCAAACACGATATCAAGCGGTATAGGTGGTGGTTTAGGTCTTATAGGACAAATAGCATCTGGAAATGTTTTAGGAGGTATATCAAGCGCAAATAGTTTTGCGAGTGGTATAGTTAATAATGTCTACAATAAACAACGTTTAGAATTAAGTAATGAAATGTATTATAAAGGTTTAAAAAGTCAATTTGAAGATGTTCAAAGAACTCAAACAACAAATTTTAATAACTCTGCTATTACGGATTTAAGTTTTATATACTCAAACTACGGAAAGATAAATAGTGAAAGTGTTCAAGTAAGAAAATTAACGGAAGATAGTATTAAAGTTATTAATAATTTAATTTATCTATATGGATATCAAAACATAGGGTGATATAATTGAAATGAATTATTAATATATGATACTTTTAACTATGTGGAATTTGCGTCTACGGAAATGGTAAGAATAATTTTAAATAACATCGATTTTAATGTTAAAAATTTATATGATATCATAATTAATTTTTGATCAAGTGGAAGAAGGTTATGAAATATTAAACCTGAATTAAAACAAAATAACTTATTAATAAAGAGATTTTATGAAAAGAAAAAATAGTGATTATTTTGATATACAACAATATTTAGACCATTATGATAAAGAATTTCCGTCAAAGAATAGACAAAAATTAATTATCATTAATGCGGTAAGGAATATAGGTAAATCATACTCTACATGAAAATATGCGGAAAGAGTATCAATGCGTCCTGATGCTAAATTAATTTACATGCGGAATTTTGATGAACAAGTTAAATTTGCGGTAAGAGATTTTAATGATAAATTTTATGGAAAATTTCAAGCAACAAGCACTCATATATATACATCTATACCTTTTGTAATAAAAGGACCTGATGGTGAAGATGTTATAAACTATAAAAGAGGTCAATTGGTAGGATACATGATTTCATTATCCACATACTATAAATATAAAAGTGGTGAATTTAATAATGTAAACTTATTATTTTTTGAAGAATATAATCAAAAGGAAGCATATAAACAATTTGATAATTTTATATCATTAGGTAAGACAATACAAAGATTTAATGAAGTGGAATTAATTTTCATAGGAAATAGGGAAACCGCTAACAATGAATTTATGGTCGCATTTGGAATTGATCCCGTAAGTGAAGAAGAAAGAGACAATGATGTTATGATACCCGTATATAATGGAAATGACGATACGGAAGTCATTGGTGGATTTTTCGAAATAGGAAATAAGACATATGAAGGTTTAGGAAATAAAGATATGTTAATCGATAAAATAGCAGGTCATCGTCAAAGCGCAGATAGTTATATGAAGGGTGGTTATTTAGAAGATTATAGTTTATACATTATCAATTTTAAAAAACATATTGAAAAAACTTTTTTAGCAAAATTTAGTTTTGCGATAGAAAATTTAATATATACTTTTGGAAAATTTGGAGATAAGAAATTTGCGATAGTAAGACAAGAAAATTATTATGATGATAAATTAAAATTGTTTAGTTTAGATGCGTTATCAGATCAGATTAAAAAATCAAGGATCATTTTAGATGACGAAAGAGAGGACATTTTAGAAATCTTATTTTCAAAGGTTAAAAATGAAACGATGTATTTTGATAGTTTTGATACTAAAATAGAAGTTAATAGAATGTTAACTAAATTAGAATTAATGCGAAAGATTAATTACTAAAATGATATAATTAAATAGTAAAAGGAATATACATGGTATTTTGAAGGAAATCAAAAAGCGAAGTAAGTAAAAAATATGTCGATGAACAAGATGCTAAAATTTTATTAAAATTAGATTTAAAAGCAGACAAAGATTATGTAGATAAAAGAGATAATGACTTAAATAATATAATTGTGGAATTAGGTGATGATTTTGAAGAATATAATTTAAGAAAACAAGATAAATTAGTAGCAGGTGAAAATATAACTATTACGGGTAATACTATAAGTGCTTATGTATCATCGGGTAAGTGAATAAGAAGAGTAGATTATAAAATAGATGAATTCTATAATCATATAGTTATTAGTAATGTAGAAAATTATAGTTATATAATGTTAACTTTTATAGCATATACAATCTCAAATAATCCTATAACTTTTTTTTCGAGTTATATAGATATAGAAATGTTAAAATTTATGAACGGAAATTCATTACTATTAAATAATAACGAAGCAGGTGGTAATGCATTATGATATAGTCCAGACACAAAAGAGGTGAAAATTTCTATGGGTTATCAATTAAAAAATCAATTATCATCTTTTGAGATGTATTGTAAAGAAAAATAAAGGAGAAAGAATATGGTATTTTTTAGAAAAAATGGAAAAAGTGTAGATGTATACACTAAAGAAGAAATAGATGAATTATTGAAAAAGAAAGTAGATAATTTTTCGAACGAAGAAATTAGAGGAGAAAAGGTATTTAGAAATAATACATTTTTTAGAAATAGTAGTAGTTGATTTTATAGTGGTTATGTATCATTTGAAAATCAAGTCCAACTTAAAGGTAAATTAGATATGGAAGGAGATATTACGATACCTTCAAAAGCAAAAACCACATTAAAAGCACCGATTGATACGGAATTTTCTATAGTTAATAAAGGTTATGTAGATACTAAAATATTACCTTATATACAAAAGATAGAACAATTAGAAAATGAAATTAAACTATTAAAGAGTAAATAATGAAAAGATATATTAATAGTTATGTGTCTAAAAAAGTAAAGAAAAAATTAGACAAAAATAATATATGTAAATTTAAGATATATGAATATAGAGGTAAGTTTATAGCAAGTGGAACATTAACTCAAAAAGAATTTAATACCGCAAAGGAAGCAAAGCGGTATGTATCCAGAGTATTAATGATGGAGTAATTATGATTTATAGAGAGTATTTAGAAGTATCATCAATTAAAGATGAGTTTAAAGATAATTTTTCCACATACTATAAAATTTTAGAAAATAGATTTTTTGATTTTACCATTTTGTATGATCCCGTAAATTTAGATATTTTAATAGAAGGTTTTTTATTACAAAATCTTAATGAATTAATTAAAGGTAAAGAATTAGAAAAACAATTATTAGATGCTTTTAATAGAGAAAATTATGGAAGTGTTAATAACATGGAAGTAGTATCAAGTCCAGATGAAAGTAATGAAACCATTTTAAGTTATGATGGAGAAGCGCAAGGTGAATTTAGTAAATCACAAAGTATTACAAAAGGAAAAAACTTATCAAACACATCTCAAAAAAGTTTTAATCAATTAGAAATATTTTTAAGTTTAAATCAATTAGAATTAAACGGAATATACAATAATTTAGTTAAAGAATTTAGTTTAAGATTTTTACAATTATGTTATAATTAAAACAATAGTGAAAGGTATTTTATGGAAGATATTAAAAATGAAGAAGTAGTGGAAGAAACTTCACAAGAAGAACCACAAGTAGAAACACCACAAGAAGAAGCAAGTGGAGCAATTACGGAAGAAAGAGTAAGGAAGATATGTGAAGAGATGATAGGTGCTTTTTTAGATAAATTTGTACCACCATCACCACAAGATCCACAAGAAGAACCACAAGAAGAACAAGAACAAGAAGACGACGGAGCGTATTAAGTATGAAAGAAATAAAAACATTAGCGGTTAAAAGGTCTATAGATGAAAGTCCTGCCGTTAAAAATAGTAGAATGATTGCTGATGAATTAGCAAGAGAAAATTATGGTGCTAAAGATGCTAAAGATTTTATTAATAGCACTAACGAAAAAATTAAAAATGGAAGTGCGGTAGCAAAATCAAACGCAAAAGATCGTGCTGCTCAATATGTATCAAAATTAAGTTTATTAATTTTATATCAAGAAGTATTAGATAGTAATAGCATTGGTTATATGACTTCATTTACTTCAATGTTTAATGACGGAAATATATCTGAAGGTAATAGTAAGCAATATATCGTAGCATTAGATACTGGTAATGACGTATATGATAGAGAAAAATTTGTCCCTAACGAACATACGGATCCATTACAAGAAAATAAAACTATTTCTATGTATAGAAGAGAAGGTAATAAAGATGTTTTAAACATCCCCCATGCTTATCAATATAAAAAATCATTAACATTAACGGAAGCGGAATGATACCCTTATTTCAAAGCTGGAGAGTTAAGAAAATTTATTGATGTAATATCTGCTAAAATGAAAAGAAGTTATGAATTATTTAAATTTGATAAAATATGTAGCATATTAAGAGATTTAACACCACAAAAAACTATTAATGGAACGGAAGCAAACTTATTTGATTGTTTATCAAAAGAGGTATTTCCTGAAATAGAAAAAATGATTAAGTATAACAATGACTATAATTTAGATAGTACATATGAATATACTGACGCATTAAGCGAAGAAGATATCGTAATGGTGGTGGGTGATAGATTAGTGTCGAGATTAAAAAATGGTGTTGAAACACAATTATTTAATACACAATTTTTCGGACCTAACTCAAAACCATATAACATAGTAAGTTTAAATAATGAATTAGTAATTGGAAATAGTAAAACACCGATTTCATCTGATAAAACTAAACCATATGTAGATGACGATACAATTTTAGTATTTGATAAAAATATTATGAAGTCATTAATACATACGGAAAAGAATGAAAGTCAATCATGAGCGGAAAATATGACTATACAATTAACTCTTCATGTATGAGGTGTTATTGATACGATACCATGAGCAAAAATATTTAAATATGTTAATAAAAATTTAAATGTATTACCATAATAAAAATTTTTATGGTATAACTATATTGATAATTAATTAGTTTATACCAATCTAAAATCGAGGAATTATCTGAAAGACCATATACGTAGTATTTCCGTGTATGGTTTTTTTCATGTCTAAAAATATTTTTTTTTTTAAAATTTAATGTTTACTTTTTTAATTTTTGTTATATACTATTTTTAAGTTAGATTGGTAAATAACTAAATAGTTATAAAATTTAACCCAAAAATAAAAATAAAAGGTTTAAAAACAAAAATGAATAAATATGAATTAAGAGAGATTTTAAAAAAGTTAAAACATACTTATTTAAAATGTATAGATTTTCAATATATGTCTGAAGTTAAT
Source organism: Mycoplasmoidaceae bacterium (assembly GCA_051649265.1). Classification (GTDB taxonomy): domain Bacteria; phylum Bacillota_I; class Bacilli_A; order Mycoplasmatales; family Mycoplasmoidaceae; genus CAMREV01. The sequence goes on along the minus strand of JBOFGT010000082.1, from coordinate 4,630 downwards.
TTAGAAAATATATATGAAGATGTAAATAGAATGGAAGTAAAAGTGATGGAATATGCTCTTAAACAAAGAGATTTTAATCATTTAAAAGAAGAGAGTGGTTTAATATCAAAAATATATAAATATACAAAATATATTAAACATGAAATTAATAAAACAATAAGAGAAATGAATGGTGGTTGTGGTGGTTAAAAGAAAAAAATATGCTGGATACACGAGAGGTGAAAAAGCATATTATAGTAGTTTACGATACAAGTGAAAAAAAATTAAAGATGAAAGAAAACTAAAAGAATGAAAAAAATAAAATGAATGTTTATCCATTTTAAGATAAATGGAAGAGATGAATATATGTTAGATGGTAAATTTAAAAGAGGTCCGTGAAATGAAAGTATCAGGGAAGAATTAGATAGTATCGAAAATGATATAAGCAATGTTATAGAAAGATTTGATTTAGAATGAAGAAAGAAAAACAATTAAGACAATATAAAAAAGGTGATATAGCACATTGATTAAAAGAAATGGTGTTAGCAGAACATAATTACTCTTCCGTGAAAGAATATAGACACTCATTAATATCATTACATATAGATAATTTAAAAGATGCGATTAGTTATGTTAAAAATTTTAAGACGTGTGAAGAGTGAACAATGTTAAGTGATATAGAAAAAGAATGAATAGAAAAATTACTTAAGAAAACTAAAGGTATAATTAAGAAATTAGAATTAGCAAGAGATAATGATTTAATAGATCAAAAATTAATGGAAAAGAAAAGAGAAAAATATGAAGCAAAATAGACTATATGTAGATCAATTAGAATGATTAATTGCGACATTAAAAGATGATTGAAAAAGAGATATCATACATGAAATAATTACACTATTTAAAGATGGTGAAATAGAAACAGATGAATATGTTAGATTTAATGAAATTAGAATGATAGAAACATTTGATTTAATATTTTCTATAGCAAAAGAAGGTATTGATAAAGAAAATGAAGAAAGAGAGAGTTTAAGAGGTGTAAATGGACCATATGGAAGATAAAGCAAAAAGAATTTTAATTAAAAGAAATTTAAATTGATTACTAAAAAGTGATATTACATCTACCATAGAAAAAATTTATATACAAAATATATTAGATATATTAGAATATGATGATTTTGCTTATATATTCGTTCAAGTTAAGAAATTTGGAATATGAATGAATGAATTAGTCGATATGTATAAATTAAGTGAATTTGGTGATGACTATTTTGATCAAAGGAAATTAGACGATAAAATAAAAGAATGAATAGAAAGTTATGGTAAAGAAGATGAATAAAGATTTACAATTAGAAATAGAAAAATGTAATAATGAAAGAGATTTATGTTTAATGTTATTAGATATTAAATACAAAGAGTATTGAGAATATATTAGAATGAAAATAGAATATATAAAGATGTATGGACCAGATTACTTAATGATTTTTATAAATGATGCGGAAGATAGCATAAGACCAGATAATGAAGAAGAGGAAGAAAACAATGACTAAAAAAGAAATAGAAAAGTATTTAAAATTAACACCATCAGAAAAATATAAATATGATTTATATAAGACACAGATGAACGAGTTATATAATGAATACAATGATAGAATATATGAATTAAGTGAAAGTAAATTAGGAAAGGATTTTGCTAAAATACAAAATAAGATATTAGAATTAAATCCAGAAATGATGGAACTATTAGATAAAAAAGAACCACCACAAGATACAAGAAAGACAAAGAAAGGAGGGAAATAATATGATAAATTTAAAAGAAATTAATTTAACACCGAAGGAAGAAAAAAAATATGTAAGTTTTGAAATACCATTAGAAAATATATTAATTGAAACAAAAGATAAATTATTTATTGCTATTGAAAAAGGAAAAAAACCCGCATTTTGAATAGACAAAAGACAAGCAAAAATATTTAATGAATTTAAATTAAGTTTTATAGCAAGTTTTAGTTTAGATCTATATAAAGGAAAAGAACCAGAACTAAATATTTTTCAAGATAAAGATTTAGTAGGATCAATACATCCACAAAAATTAGAAGAATGTTTTAGAAAGATAGAAGGGAAGTAATAACTTCCTTTTTGTTTTATGAAAAATAAAAAAATTAAAATATGAGTGGGTGATTTTGAAACTATAACACCTCAAACTAAATACTATAAGAAATATAAAGATACATGCGTCTATTTAGGAGGGTTTATAGAGTTATATGATGATGAAAGTAATGTTAAGTTATTTAGAAGTATCAAAGAATTTTTACACCTCTTAAAATTAGAATATAGAAGTGGAATAGTTTATTTTCATAATTTAAATTTTGATGGAGATTTTATTTATAAATTTTTCATACATAACAATATACCATATTTAGAAAATCATAAGGAAAGAAAGACAGGGTATCATGTCGTATTTTTACATAATCAAGTTTTTCAAGTCATTTATAATTTTACTTCAAAAAGGAATGGAAGAGTATTTTTTCATAAGATATATTTTAGATGCTCATATCGTCTATTAAGCAATAGTGTAGAACAATTAGGTAAGACATATGGAATTGATAAATTTAGTGGTGATGAAGATGATGATTTTTATAATAATGAACCAGATAGTGAATTAAGTGAAAGATTTATACAATATTTAAAGAATGATATTATCATCGTAAAAAGAGCATTAGTAGATTTTGAAAAAGGTATTGAAGGTATTGAAGGTACGGACAAAATGAAAAGGTGGTATTATATTTTAACCATCGGAAGTTTATCATATAAATTACAAAAGAAATTTGCTTATGATTTTTCAAAGAAAAATAATTATAAAGATGCTATTTTAAAAGGTATGCGTTTAAATGAAAAAGAATTAGAATTAGCAAATAAATTTTATTATGGTGGGTGAACACAATTTAATCAAAAGGTACAATATCAAAATTATAAATGTAAAGGTGTAGGAATAGCAATAGATATAAACTCAGCACATCCATATGGAATGACTAAATTACTTCCATTTGGAAATATCTATAAAAAAGAGGATTTTAAAAAAATATCAGAGCATAAATTAGTCTATTATCATCTAAAAGTTAAGAGAGCGGAGTGTAAATACCATGAAGTATTAACATTAAAAAATTGAAAAGTTAAAAAAGAATATGATGAATATAGTGAATTTGGATTTATTAATGGAAGGTATTGTCGTGATTTAAAGAATTTTGAATGCTATTATTTGAAGGAAGAATGAGAGATATTACAAAATTTTTATAATTTTGAAGGTGTTAAGATCATACAGGAATATTGATGTAATGCGGAATACTATTTAAAAGACTATACAGAGACCATTTATAAGTTAAAAGTAGATAATGAAAAGAACTCAAAAAAACAAACTTATAAGATACTATTAAATGCGGGTTATGGTAAACATGCTCAAAGAAAGGATTTTAAGACATATGTGCTTATAAATAAGGAAAATTTACATAAATTAAAAGGTGAATTTGTATTTAGAGATAAATTATACCTTATAAAGCATTTTGAACCCCTTTTAGAGGGTGAAATAGAGGACATATACATATTACACCTTGAAAGGGAAAAATTGAATGAATATGGACCTAACAAACTTATTGCTTCCACCATAACAGCTTACACCAGAATAAATCTATGAAATGAAATACTATTTTATGGACCAGAAAGTTTTTTATATGGTGATACAGATAGTATAAGAGTAGATACCACATTAGAAAAATGAAATGAAGGTAAAAAGAGATTACATAATACCGCAATTGGTAAATTTTCATTAGAAAATATATTTAGTGGTATAGAAGTAGCAGGTGCTAAAAGATATAGAATATTTGATGATAAAAATAAGACAATTAAAATAGCATGTAGTGGTTTTAATAAGAAGTATTTAAAAACTATGTGTGAAGGTGATGAAATAGAATTGTTTATTAAACCAGAACATTTTTATGAAAATGCTAAATTATCATTGAAGAGATGTAAGAATGGAAGTGTATTAGAACACACGGATTTACAATTAAAGAGATTAGGAGTGTAATATGAGTAAAAAGAAAAAATATACTAGTGGAATATCTATAACAATATATAGAAACGCACCAGATAAAAAATTAGGTTATAAAGGTTATAACAAAAGTGAATTAATTAAATATTGAAAGACATTAGCAAAGCATGAAAGAGTGTATGGAAATATGCGTGAAGCAAACTTATTAGATAAATATGTAAAGAGACTTCCAGAATTAATTAGAACGGGTGAAGTTAATAAGATTAGAAGAATGATTAAAAGAACTTCACATAGCAGGTTAAATTTAGAAGTGGAACATAGTAAGGGTGATTATGGTAATAGTGTTAAGTATAGTGTCCCGAAAGCACCCCGTGATAGTAAAGCAATGGAAAAGCGTAGAGCAAAAAAGAAGGAAATAGAAAAGATGCTAAAGAATGGAGAAAAGTTATCAGCAAGTCATATAGCATTTTATATGGACAATTTAATTATGATGAAGAATGTTATATCTAAAGATAAATTAGAGTATATGGATATTGTAAGTAATATGTTTGCTAAACATGGTGCTACCGCATGGACACATTATAAACAAGATTTAGATCGATTTGCTCGTGA
>JBOFGT010000081.1:0-3555 GCA_051649265.1 Mycoplasmoidaceae bacterium | reverse complement strand
AAATGTTGAATTAAATGATGGACCACTTCAAAATAGTATCAATGCTACCAAAGAAGCAAAATATTATAATCATATTTGAAATATTAAAAGTAATGGATTTAAAGAAATTTATCCATCTTTTTTTATCGATATTTGTATTATTGCAGGAATGGGTGGCCAAACAATAGTTGAAATACTTAATGGAAGCAAACTTCATAAAGTAAATAAATTTATATTGCAAGCAAACAATAACACTGAAAAATTAAGAGAATGATGTTGAAAAAATAGATGAAAAATTAGCAATGAATACTTAATTAAAGATAAAAATATTATTTATGAAATAATTATTATTTCTAAAAAAAACGGTTATATACCTTTTACTTTTAATAGAAAGTATTTCGGAAAAATCAATTTAAATTTTAAAAATGATTTATTTATAGAAAAATGAAATACTGAACTAAATTATCTAAAAAGTAACAAAAATCTTTATAAAAAAAACATTAAATTAATAAATAGAATAGAAAATATATTAAAAAATAAAACATAATTTAAATAGATTTTAATTTTAAATATAAACAGTAATAAAACACATTGATAAATTACATTGATAAATTACATTGATAAAATGCATTGATAAATTACATTGATAAATTACATTGATAAAATACATTAATAAAATACATTGATAAATTACATTGATAAAATACATTGATAAATTACATTGATAAATTACATTGATAAATTACATTGATAAATTACATTGATAAATTACATTGATAAAATACATTGATAAAATGCATTGATAAATTACATTGATAAAATACATTGATAAATTACATTGATAAATTACATTGATAAAATACATTGATAAAATACATTGATAAATTACATTAATATAAACAGTAATAAAAAAAGTAAAAAATTTATAATCTTAATTTTATAAAATATTATAATTAGTATATATAAATATATGGAGAAATTTATGAGTAAAAAAGTAAAAATCACCTTATTAACTTTAATGGTCGGTGCATCTATTGCAGGAATTGCTACAACTATTGTAAGCTGTTCTGCTTCATCTTCAAATGAATTACAGATTGAAAAAAGCCCTACATTAGAAAAAGACATAACAAACAGTTTAACTCAAATTTTAAATAACGAAAAAGATTATTTAGCAAAGAAAGATGCATATGACAATATAATAAATAATGATCACCTACCAGAATCTACTTTATCACTTTTAAAAAATGGAATGACATTTAAGAATGATGGGAATGTTATTCCATGAGAAAATGCTATATCTAAATTAAAAATAGAAGGTCCACAATTTACACAAGTAGCTAAAGGTGATATCCATGCTATATCAATAGAATTAGAAATTAATAATAATTATGTTGTTCTTGGTTCTTCTTTAAATAATCTTAAATTTAGTACTGGAACTTTAGGTAATGTTGGTACTATACCTATATTAAGTATTGGAGAAAATATTGAGAGAAATGTTTTTTTAAAAAATATATCAGATGAGCTAACTAATATATTAGAAAATAAAAAAACATACCAAGAAATGAGACAAACATATGAAGGTTGAATTTCTGATCCTAAAGCAAATTTACCAAGTTCAATTTGAACTGCTTTTGATTACAATTTTACATTTAATATTGCTGGTGGTACAAAGTTATTTTTTAGAAATATAGTTGATAATTTGTTATTTGAACCTTTAAATAGTTATCCAAATGGAGTAAATCAAAAAATTCCTAACTTTGCAGTAACTATTGATCTTATAGGCGATGGTTATGAATTTATTAACCCAGAAGAAGAAGCTAAACTAAAAATAGGAAATATTGAAATAAATGCTGACACAAAGAAAATTGATGCAAACATTTCTCCCAATTTAAACAATATAAATATTGATTTTAAAAACTATTTAAACCCAGAAATTATACCTAATCAAAATGTTTATCAAGATGTAAAAACCAAATTTAATAATATCCTTGATCCCACAAAATTACCCAAAGAAATTAAAGAATCAATTGTTAATAATATCGGATTAAAATTAGATGGATATGAAGATAAAATTTCGTTTGATCAAATTTTTAAATCAATAGAAATTTCAATTGTCAATCAAGATGAGTTTCCTAAAACTCCTAATTCTCAATTACCAAATCTACAAATTCTTTTTGAATTTGATGAAAGTATTTATGAAACATCTAATTCCTCACTATATGGTCCTATTAATATAGATCTAAGTAATGTTACAACTGGCTCAATTAAATACCAACTTGAAATTAAATCGAATTTAAATACAGAATTTCAAAAAATACTATCTAATGAAATAAAAAAAGCTAATACATGACAAGAAATGAAAACAATATATGATAGTTGATCTAGTTTCGATAATTTACCAAACGATGTTAAACAATTAGTGAAGCAAGGCATTACTTTCAATGCTGTAGATCTTCAAGAAGGGGATGTTAACATTTCAGGTTTAAATGACTTTGACACTGTTGTTGATAATATTTCATTAAATAAAGATTTGCTTCCAGAATATGGACACGAAATTGGATCTATAGATTTAGAATTAAATATGAATAATGACTCACTATATTTTGACGATTCAAATAACTATCAAAATAAAATTTATATTAAAAGTGGTTCTATAGGAAATACTGATAAACCTATAGAAATTATTGTAGAAACAATTGCTGATAATATAAAAAATATAAATTTTGAAATTCAAAAATTAATTTCTGAAGAAGAATATATTGATAATAAAAATATTTATGATTCTTGAAATAATATAGGTGACTTTGGTGAAGAAGTTGAAAAACTTATCAAAGAAAGTATTGATATTAGAGTAGGTTCATATCCTAAAAAAGTTACTTTTGATGAAATTATAGATCCAAATAATCCACCAATAATTGTTAAGGAAGAATTTCCTAATGAGCCTAACATAAATATCAATAATTTTTATATAAAAGTGCAATTAAACAAAAAATTTTGTTTAAATAATATTGATAATTCATTTCTAATTAATTTAGGTTCATTTCAAAGCAAAGGTGACTTAGAAATTGTACCCAAAGTAAAAAATAATCCAAGCCAAAGCATTAAAGATTATTTTACAAATTATTTAAATAATTTTTTAATTGAAGGATTTCGTTCTTCTGTTGAGGAGCAAAACAGATTTAGTCATATGATAAGAAAATATGAATCAATTCTTAATTCAAATGTTATAAAAGACAGACTAGTTGATCAGATATCATATATCAATGTACATACAGATAAGGAAATTGATATTTCAGGTGACAAATTTTCTCAATATTTTATTAATATTACTTCAGAAATAGGAAGAATTCCTGCTAATTCTAAAATTCCTTTTCCACCAGTAACTATAAAAATAAGACTTTCTGATAAAAGTAATTTTACTTGATCTAATAAAGATCTGATACTTGAAATAAAAACTGATAATTTAAAGTCTGCAGCTGATCATAATTCTTTTTATTAATTATAATTTATAAAGAAATTTAAAAGCTTTAGTGAAATAAAAATAATTTACAAATATATCGTAAATAAATAATCTAT
>JBOFGT010000080.1:0-2651 GCA_051649265.1 Mycoplasmoidaceae bacterium | reverse complement strand
CTTATTTCAATATTATATGTAATATAATTATATGTAATATCTCAATATTACAACATAATATCTCATTATTTCAACATAACATCTCCTTATTACAGCATTACAGTATTTCATTATTACAATATAATATCTCCTTATTACAACATAATATCTCTTTATTACATCATAATATCTCAATATTACAACATAATATCCCATTATTACAACATAATATCTCTTTAATACATCATAATATCTCCTTATTTCAACATAATATCTCATTATTACAACATAATATCTCCTTATTACAATATAATATCTCCTTCTTACAACATAATATCCCATTATTAGAACATAATATCTCATTATTACAATATGATATCTCCTTATTACAATATAATATATCATTATTACAACATATTATCCAATTATTTTTACATACCTCCTAATTACAACATAATATCTCCTTATTACAACATAATATCTCCTTATTACAACATAACATCCCATTATTACATCATAATATCTCATTATTAAAACATAATATCTCCTTATTACAACATAATATCTCCTTATTATAACATAATATCTCGTTATTACAACATAATATCTCCTTATTACAACATAATATCTCCTTTTTACAATATAATATCTCCTTATTACAACATAATATCTAATTATTTCATCATAATATCCCATTATTACATCATAATATCTCCTTATTAGAACATAATATCTCCTTATTACAATATAATATCCCATTATTACAACATAATATCTCTTTATTAAAACATAATATCTCCTTATTACAACATAATATCCCATTATTACAACATAATATCTCCTTATTCCAACATAATATCTCATTATTACAACATAATATCTCACTTTTACAAAATAATATCCCTTTATTTCAACATAATATCTCATTATTATAAAATAATATCCCATTATTTCAACATAATATCCCATTATTACAACATAATTTCTCCTTATTACAACATAATATATCCTTATTACAACAAAAAATCTCCTTATTACAACATAACATCTCCTTATTTCAAAATAATATCCCATTATTACATCATAATATCTCCTTATTTCAACATAATATCCCATTATTACAACATAATATCCCATTATTACAACATAATATCTCCTTATTACAATACAATATCTCCTTATTACAACATAATATCTCCTTATTATAATATAATATCTCCTTATTACGAAATAATATCTCCTTATTAAAACTTAATATCTCCTTATTACAACATAACATCTCCTTATTACAACATAATATACTATTAATACATCATAATATCTCCTTATTACAACATAATATCTCCTTATTACAACATAATATCTCGTTATTACAACATAATATCCCATTATTACGACATAATATCCCATTATTTCAACATAATATCTTGTTATTTCAACATATCTCCTTAATATAACACAGTATTTTGTTATTACAACATAATACCTCCTTATTACAACATAATATCTCGTTATTACAACAAAATATATCCTTATTTCAACATAATATCTCCTTTATACAACATAATATCCAATTATTACAACATATTATCCCATTATTTTTACATATCTCCTTATTACAACATAATATCTACTTATTAAAACATAATATCCCATTATTACAACATAATATCTCCTTATTACAAAATAATATCTCCTTATTACAACATAATATCCCATTATTACATCATAATATCTCCTTTTTACAACATAATATCTCCTTATTACAACATAATATCCCATTATTACGACATAATATCCCCTTATTTCAACATAATATCTTGTTTTTTCAACATATCTCCTTATTACAACATAGTATTTTGTTATTACAACATAATACCTCCTTATTACAACATAATATCTCGTTATTACAACATAATATCTCCTTTTTTCAACAAAATATCTCCTTATTACAACATAATATCTCCTTATTACAACATAATATCTAATTATTTCAAAATAATATCCCATTATTGCATCATAATATCTCCTTATTAGAACATAATATCTCCTTATTACAACATAATATCCCATGATTACAACCTAATATCTCATTATTAAAACATAATATCTCCTTATTACAACATAATAGCCCATTATTACATCATAATATCTCCTTATTTCAACATAATATCTCCTTATTACAATATAATATCTCATTATTACAACATATTATCCCATTATTTTTACATATAACCTTATTACAACATAATATCTCCTTATTACAACATAATAACCCATTATTACAACATGATATCTCCTTATTACAACATAATATCTCCTTATTACAACATAATATCCCATTATTACAACATAATATCCCATTATTACATCATAATATCTCCTTATTACAACATAATATCTCCTTATTACAACATTATATCTCCTTATTACAACATAATATCTCATTATTACAACATATTATTCCATTATTTTTACATATATCCTTATTACAACTGTTATGACTGTTTCTTTTGATTAAAAGTTTGTATTTTTCTGTTCTCTTTTTCTGTTGCTTTGGTCTGCTCTCCCTCATAGATTGCATGTCTGCATCTGATTGGTCGCTCTATTAAGGTGGAGTCCTATAAGAAGCCAAGCTACCAGCAGTCTGAGAGCTCATTGTTGGTGCGAAC
>JBOFGT010000079.1:0-5595 GCA_051649265.1 Mycoplasmoidaceae bacterium | reverse complement strand
ACAGTTGGAGAATCATGCCCTAGAATATCAAATTTCAATAGACTATCATGCAAGTATTCAAATGAAAAATGAGTAGTATATCAATCTTGAGAACGATCATCTGCTGGAAAGTTATAAGGTGTAAAGTTAAAAATGTTATCATGGTTGGGTATAACAATAATCCCACCAGGGTGTTGACCTGTTGTTCTTTTTACTCCTTGACACTTTGAAGCAATTCTTATTACTTCTGCATCTTTAACATCTTCTTGACCTTTTTCTTCAAAATAATTTTTCACATAACCAAATGCAGTTTTTTCAGCAACAGTTCCTATCGTCCCTGCTCTTAAAACATTTTCCTTACCAAAAGTATCTCTAATAAAATCATGTGCTTTTGATTGGTATTCTGCTGAAAAGTTTAAATCAATATCAGGTACTTTATCACCATCAAATCCCATAAATGTTTCAAAAGGAATATTATGACCATCACCTGACATAATTGAATTACATACAGGACAATTAATTTCTTCTAAATCAAATCCACTATTAATTGATGAATCTACATATTTAAAATATTTACATCTATTGCATAAATAATGAGCTGGTAGTGGATTAACATCAGTAATATTAACAAGAGTGGCTACAAGAGAAGAGCCAACAGAACCTCTTGAACCTACTATATATCCATCATCTAATGATTTTTTGACTAGTAAATGTGAAAATCAATAAATAACTGAATATCCATTGTCAATAATTGATTTTAACTCTCGATTAATTCTTCTTTTTATTGAATCATGTGGATTATCACCGTATTTTAAAATCATATTTATTTCAACTAACTCTTCTAATTTTTCTCTTGCACCAGGAATTGAAGGAGAAGATAAAGTATTTTTTACAGGGATAATATTAAAATCGAATTCATTTATAAGTTCGTTGCTGTTAGTAACTACAATTTCATTTGCTTTTTGATTTCCTAGAAAATCAAAGTTTGCTAATAACTCATCTGTTGTCCTATAATGCAATTTTGGCAAAACAGAATTATCATCTTTATAACTATAAATTCTATGTCTTCTTCCACCCAAACCTTTTGTATGAACATAAACATCAAATAGCTTATTGTCTTCATCATTTATATAATAAGTATCACCAGAAGCAATAACTTTTTTATTCATTAATTCACAAGTTCTGATTATTCTATTTATTGCATTTTTAATATCTTTTTTTTCTAAATTTCCTCTATTAATCTCATGATCAAAACAATTAACAGGAGCAACAAAGATAACATCATAAAAATTAATTGTATATTTTAGTTCTTCATCTGTTCCATAAAATGCTTCTTTTATAACATCTCCTTCAGTAGGAGAATTAGCAACCAATATATTTTTTTTAAAAATATAAATATCTTCTTCAAATAGGACGCACTTATTATATTGTTTTGTATTGGCTATAGAAATTAATTCATATAAACTTCTTAAACCTTCTTGATTTTTTGCGTATAAAGTAATTAAATGATCTCTATTCTTTGTTACTAATTCATATGAGTTTAAGTTTTTATTTATGTCCATTAAATTATTAATTGAATTCATCTCCAAAAAATCAATCATATTTTTTCAAACTTTTAATAATACTTCCGTATCAAACATAGCCCTATGTGCTTCATTTTCATTGTAAAAAATACCAAGTTTTTTACATATATTGCCTAAAGAATGACTTTTAAATTTGGGATTTTGTGCTCTTGACAATAGCATTGTATCTATTAAAGTATTTTTAATAGTACCCATTGAATTATCTTCTAATTTTTTGTTAATAAATTTAATATCAAAGTCTTTACCGTTATGTGCAATTAAAATTGCATCTCCAAAAAAATTTTTTATCTTAATCAAAGCATCTTTGATTTCTATTCCTTTTTCAATCATGTTTTCATTAATACCAGTTAATTTTTTTGTAAAATCTGATAATGGTTTCTTTGTTTTTATAAAGAATTCTAATTGATCAATAATTACACCATTTTTAAATTTAATTCCAGCAAATTCAATTATTTCTCCAGCTAAAGGATACAAACTAGTTGTCTCTATATCAAAAATAACATACTCAGCATTTGAAATATCTATATCAATTGGATTTGTTACAATTTCAACATTTTTTTTTGAAAAAAATGTTTGCACACCATAAATTAGATCTATATCTTTTTTACTATATTTTTTGTGATTATAAATTAAAGGAAAAATTTGGCAATTAAACTTATCAGTAATTGCTAAATATTTATGTTTGTAATCTATTAGTTTGTCAGCTAGTTCTTTTACATCTGCCAAACCCTCAAACGCTGTCATTTTAGTATGATTAATATATTCAACTCTTTTAATTTCTGAATGATCTATTTCAGACAATAATTTTGGTTTATCATCAATACTAAATTGCCTAATAATTCCTGTTAGTTGATTCTTTTCATATTTATCAATTTGTAAATTTATTTTAGCCTTTATTCAAGTTCCAATTTTAATTGAATTAAATGTGTTTTGATCTAATACAACATTTTCATTTATAAAAGATTTGATCAAGATTGAATCAGTAAAATCAGTTATAAAAAACTTATGAATGGATTTATTATTTGGAATTTGAATTGAATCGATCTTGAAAACTTCACCTTGTACTATTGCATTCATTTGCTCAGGTACAAGTGACGCAATTGTATTAATATTTCCATTAATGTTAATTCTTCTAGTTTTAATATTTTCATTCACCAATTTTTTTTTATCAATATAACTTATTTTTTCAAATTTTTTAGTTTTGTATAATTCAATTTCCTTATTTTTTTCATCCATTACAAATATAATTTCATTAAAATGAATTCCAACATTTAAAAAAAATGAGAGTAATGAGTTTTTTTCATTATTTAATATTTCTCGTTCATTTAAATTTAAGTAAAAAATAACTAAATTTGAATTTTCAATTTCGCATTTTTTTCTAGTAAGAATATTCTTAAGAAGTAAATTATTATTTGTGTGTTTATTAACATAGTATTTTATATATTCAAAAACTTCATCAGCACTATAAATAATATTTTTTACATTTAAAATAATCTGTAGTTCATTATTAGAATGAATATTTTTTTTGTCAAGAATTTTAAAAAAAAGTTTTGGGTTTAATAATGAATCAACTTCAATTTCAATTGTAATTATTCCATTAATATTCGAAATTGAAAAAACACAATTATCTTTAATTGAATTGAATTCGTCTTCAGATAATATATTACTTTTTTTGAAAAAATGTAAAAATTTGTCTTTCATAAATTCCTTTAAATAAGTAAACCTACAACACTAGCGATTGAAAGATAAACTATAAATATAATACCAATAATACTAAAAAATAAATCAAACTTTTCTGGAATATTTTTATTAGTTGTTTTCTCAAGTATTGAAGAGACTAATTTAAATCCATCAAGAGGTGGAAAAGGTAATATATTCAATAAAAATAAACTTAAGTTAATTAAAAACAATTGAAAGAAAAAAATACTTGTAAAATTATTAGTAATATTAATTGAACCTTCAATTCTTTGAAAAATTATTGTCTTTCATAAATTTATAAAAAAAAATTGAATTTCCTTGCTAACATCTATTTGCTCATTTAAACCATAAATCAAAATCAATATGCTTGAACCAAATAATATTAAATTAAATAATATACCACCAAAAATAATAAGAATATTTTTAAAAAAAGAAACTGAATTAATACTTATTGAGTTAAAAGAAAGATTATATAAATTATTGTACTTTCTATATTCTTTATATATATTAAAAGATCTAAGTTCTTTTAATGAAAATTTATTTTTAAAAATATTTTTAAAATGATCATAATTAGAAAGTTTTAATAAATCACCATCTAGTTTATTTTTTGCTTTAATATCGTTCAATATTTCTTTATAGAGTTTATTTAAATGATTAGATGACATTGAAATATATGCCATAATTGGAATTAGTCTTAGACAATAAACTGTTCCATTATGATTAATATAAAATAATTTTGGACCAATACCAATTGAAAACTCATAAACTGTAACACCAAATATTTTCGCAAATACAAAATGTCCTAATTCATGTATCGTCAAAGATATAAGAACCACAAATATAAAAGTAAATATTAGTTCAATATTATTCATATTTTTTCTCTTCTATTCATTTTCTAACTATATCATTTAATAAAAAGACATCTTCAATTTTATTAATCTTATAATCATTGAATTTAGTAATTGCTTGTTCTATTATTAAGGTAATTTTATGGAAATTTATTTTATCTTCTTTAAAAAGATTGAATAAAGAATCATTAGCTGCATTTATTATCACTGGTTGAGCTAAATTTTTATTATTCAAAAATTCTTTTCCTCATTTAATTGGGAGTCATTTATTTTCATTAATTTTATTAAATGTTAAATTTAATTTATCATAATTTAATTTATTTATTATTTGGATTCAAGAATCAAAATTAAAAATAGCATTTTGAATTGCGATTTTCATATCAGGTTCTGATAAATACATAATTGATGAACCATCTAAATATTCAACAATTGAATGAACAATTGCTTCTTTATGTTGAATTACATCTATTTCGAATGGAAAGAAATATGATGCTTCAATAATTTCAAAATATTTGTTAATCATTGTTGAAGAATCAATTGAAATTTTTTCTCCCATATCTCATTTTGGATGTTTAATGACTTCATTAAATTTATAATTTGATTTATCCAATTTTTTATTATTAAAAAATTTTCCACCTGAAGCAGTAATTATTATTTTTTTAATATTTTTCTGCTTTAGTTTAATTAATGAAAAAATTGATGAAATTTCAGAGTCCACAGGAATTATAGAAACATTATTTTTATTTGCTAATTGAATTAAAAATTTTCCAGCTACAACCATCGATTCTTTATTTGCTAGAACTAAATTTATTTTATTTTTTAGACAAATAATAGATTTTTCTAAACCTGCAAATCCTGTAATCGCATTTAAAATTATTTCAGGCTTTGTTTTCTTTATTAGTTCATCATATGAATTACAATCGTTTAAAGTTATTATATTATCACTATATGTGCTTGCATTAGGAAATAATGATAAAATTTGTTTTGCCTTTTCAATATTTTTAAAAAATGAAAATCCAACAAGTTGTAATTCTTGAAAATTTTTAATTACTTCTATTGTTTGTAAGCCTATAGATCCTGTTGCGCCTAAAATTAAGATTCTCATTTTATTCCTTAAAAAGATAGTTTATTATTTTTAATACTAATATTAATATCAGAAGTAACTCGATATTCTTTTAAACTATTCTTTGATATAAAATCAATTATACCATTAATTTTATTACTAGATATTTTACCTAAATCATTATTAACAAGAAATAAATAAATTATATTGAATCATAAATCATCAGGAATTTTTTTAATAAAATCAATATCGTATTTAGATATTTTTCAATTGTAAAAATACTTATTAACTATTTTTAATTTATTTTTGTTTTTTTTATTATATTTATTTATTTTATTTATTAAAGATTGATAATCTTTTTGGTTCATATCTAAAATAATTTTTCTATTTCTATTTCTTTCATAATCATCACTAGTATTTGTGT
>JBOFGT010000078.1:0-5373 GCA_051649265.1 Mycoplasmoidaceae bacterium | reverse complement strand
CTTTCTTTATTAAGTAAACCTAAATTGCTATTTTTAGATGAATTTACAACTGGATTAGATATTGCAGTAAAGAAAAACATAAAGGATTTTATTATTTCCTTTTGTGAAAAATACAAAATAACGTATGTAATGATTAGTCATGATATTGAAACAATGAAACAAATGGTAAATAGAACAATTGTAATTCATGATAAAGAAATTTATGTTGATGCTTCTATTGAAGATGTTAACAAAAAATTTGGTTCAATTTTTAAAATGGTGGATCAATATATTAAATAAAAAAAATACTAAGTGAAAACCTAGTATTTTTTTATTTAGTTATTTACAGTCGCAATTCATTTCGCATTCGCATTTTTCACAAACACAAGGATTGCAAAGACATTTTTTATCATTCATCTTCTACCTCCTAATCTAATTATAACAATTATTTTTATTTAGTAATTAAATTTAATATTTTATTTTTCACAAAAATTATTTTAACAATATCTTTGTTATTCAAATGAACTTTAATTTTTTCATTTGTTTTAGCTAAAATTAATAATTCTTCCTCAGTAATATTATTTTTAACTTTAATAATATCTCTAAACTTACTATTTACTTGAATAGGAATATTAATTAATTCATTATCTGAATTAATTAAATCTATTTTGGGTCACTTTTCTTTAGTAATACTTTCACTTGATTTAAAGAATTCTAAATTAATTTCTTCAGCAATAAATGGAGCATAACAAGAAAGAATTATTAAAAAGTTTTTCAAATATTCTTTTTTTATTTCCGATACTTTATAACAAGCATTAATAAAAATCATCATATCTGAAACACCTAAGTTAAATTGAAGTTTTTCAATATTATTTGAAACATTATTTGTAAATAATTTATAATCTTTTAATAATTCATCATTAGTAACATCGTCTTTAATGATATCTTTTTTATCTTTAAATAAATTAAATACTTTTTCAATTCATTTTCTAGAACCTTTTAAGGATTCATCATTTCATGCTAAAGAATAGTTTAAAGGACCCATAAACATTTCATAAATTCTTAATGAATCAGCTCCATATTCATTAATTACATCATCGACACTAATAACATTGCCTTTTGATTTAGACATTTTTTGATTATTTTTATCTAAAATCATTCCTTGATTAATTACAAGTTTAAAAGGCTCTTTATTACTTATTACACCAATATCATACAAAAATCTATTTCAAAACCTTGCATATAATAAATGAAGTACAGCATGTTCTTGCCCTCCAATATAAACATCAACAGGTAATCACTTTTTAAATCTTATTTTTGCTTCTTCTGAATTTAATGGTGTATATGTACCATCATCATTTTTTAAAATGTAAGCTAAATAATATCAACAAGATCCTGCTCATTGAGGCATCGTATTTGAATCTCTACGATATTTTTTATTGTTAATTTTTACATTAATTCAATCAGTCAAGTTTGATAATGGAGATGTGCCATCTTTTGAAGGTGATATGTTATTAGTTTTTGGCAAAACTAATGGCAGATCTTCAATTACTTCAATATTATTATTTTCATCATAAAGAATTGGAAATGGTTCACCTCAGTATCTTTGTCTACTAAATAATCAATCTCTTAATTTATAGTTAACTTTTTTAAAACCAAGTTTATTATCTTCTAAATATTTAATGATTTTTATTTTTGCTTCATTAATTTCTAATCCATTAATAAAATCTGAGTTAACTATTTTATTATCTTTTAATATTTCAATTAATTCTAAATTATATTTTGCTGCAACTTTTTTATCTCTTTCATAAAACGACGGAACCCCCATTACTATTCCTGTTGCATATGTTCCAATTACATAATCAGAAATAATAATAGGAATTTCTCTTTTAGTAATTGGATGAATTGCTAATAAGTTTGTTTGAATGGTATTTACATTTGTTTTTTCTTTAGTTCTTTCAAATTCTTGTTTGCTTTTCGATATATCAATAAATTTTATAATTTCCTGGTCTTTATTTATTCTTAATTCCTGAATCATTTTGGACTCAGGTCCAATTGCTATGTAAGTAACTCCAAAAATTAATTCAGGTTTAGAAGTAAAAACATTTAAATCAATGTTTAAATCCTTAACTTTAAAAATGATTTCAAATCCTTCTGACTTACCAATTCATTTTTTTTGAATGTTTTTAAGACTTATTGGTCAATCTATTTCATCAAGTCCTTCAATTAATTTGTCTGCATATTCAGTGATCTTTAAAACTCATTGTTTCATAGGTTTTTTAACGACAGGATAATTACCTCTTTCGGATAACATTCTTCCAGAATTATCTTTAATAACTTCTTCATTAGCTAAAACTGTTCCTAAGTTTTCACATCAATTAACATCTACTTCTTTTATTTCAGCTAAATTTTGTTTATATAGTTGTACAAAAATTCATTGCGTTCATTTGTAATATTTTTCATCAGTAGTATTTATTTCTTTATCATAATCAAAACTAAAACCAATTTTTTGCAATTGGTTTCTAAATGTATTAATATTTGTTTCAGTAAAAACTCCTGGATGGTTCTTTGTTTCCAATGCATATTGTTCAGCTGGTAGTCCAAAAGCATCTCAACCAATTGGATGCAAAACATTAAAACCTTTAAATTTTTTATATCTAGCAAGAATATCTGAGGCAACATATCCCTTTGGATGACCAACATGTAGTCCGCTTCCTGAAGGGTAAGGAAACATATCTAGAACATAAAATTTAGGTAATGCTGGATCATCAATAAATTTATATGTTTTATCATTATTTCATTTCTTAATTCATTTACTTTCAATTAATTTATGATTATACATTTTTCTACTCTTGTTTATTATTTTGTATTTTATTTATTATAAATATATATAATGAAAATTATTTATTAAATTAAAAAATAGTGCATTTGCACTATGATTTAATAATTAAAAGGTTTCTTTATTTTACTAAAATCTTAGTGTTAAAAGGAGATGATGAATCTTTTAATGTTAATTTATTAATTTTAATATCAATAGGGCTTTTAGTTGTGTAATCCTTGTTCAAAATAATTCTAATAGTTGGACCATCAAATTCTTCTGTTTTTGGAGTAGTTTCAGAAGCAAAAATAACTTTTTCAATAGCTAAAGCTACATCAATTGGATTTTTATTAATATCATTGAATGAAACTATTTTAAATATTTCTGTGCTAAGTTCGCTAGGTACTTCAGAATTTCTTGTTCAAGTATTTATGAAATTTATTTTTTCCTCTTCAGTACCTTTTAAATTAATTAGTGATTGTAATGATTCAGTAGCAATAGACTCAAGAGATTCCTTACTTTCACCTTCAGCATAAATCAAAGTTAATAAATATTGATTAGCTGAAGAACAACTTACTATTGGTAAAGTTATAGATAATGCTGAACCAACAATTAAAGTTCCTAATAAACTCAATTTAATTTTTTTATTCATATTTTCATTCCTTATTAAATATTTTAATATAACTACATACAATTATATTTGTATATACTTATTTACATTATACATTATTTTATTTATTTTTTTAAAAATTATAGTGTAATTAAATTCTTTTTTAAATAATGAAAATATAAACCTAATGATTAATTCATTTTATAAAAAGTAATAATTTTTAAGTTTACAATTAATAAAAAAGTGCATAAGCACTTTTAGAAATCTAATTAAAATCCTATAATTCTTTCACCTTTTTCAGATAATTTTGGAAGATTATAAAAATTTAAAATCTTATGTATATTATATTATTAAAAGGAAAAGCAACACCATTAACAATAGAAACTATTCATCTTAAATATTGTTTATAATCCTTTGCAGTGCTATTGTTTAGAAATATATAAATATATCTTCCTGTGTCAATTACTTAACTATTTAAGATAGCTTGTTACTTTTCTCTTGTTTCATTATTAGAAATCGAAAGAAATACTGTTGAATTATAAAATTTGACAATTCTAATCAAACAATAATTATATCAACTAGAGCTTTTCCAAGATCACTAAAAATAATTAAGATAATTTTTTGAAATATATTTGTTTTTTAAGAATAATTTTTAATTCAAGCCCAAAAATAGTAATATTATTATTGTTAAAGTACTGTTATTAACAATTACACTTTTAAATAGCATCATAACAACTTATTTTTCCCAATTATAACTTTTAAAATTTAATATTTCTTTAATTGAATCTATGTATGAATTATATTATTGACTACCAACCTTTAATTAATCTACAATATTTTTTGAGCGTTATTTGTATTTGAAAAATCTAATTAAATTTTTAGCAAATTATTGATATAAAGCTGAGTATTATCAAAAGAATCTTTGTTTACATTAATAGTTAACTCATCACTAGATCCAGAAAATCTAACGCTTAGTAAAATTATAGCCAATGATGAGAGTCAGCAATTAAAGTTCCTAATAAATTTAATTTTTTATTTTTCCTTAAAATTTTTAAGTTTATAAATTCATATAATTTTATATATATTAAAAAATATTAATTAGCATAATTTAATATTTTAAGTTGCAATAGCTAAATCACTTACTTGAATTAAAAATTCTGTTAATGAATCGTATTTAGAATAAAAATTAATTCTTAATTGAGGTCCTCTAATAATTTCACCCACAGGAGGATAAACTGAAGAAGTATTATAAGTTACACTTTTAATAGCCAAATTTCCACTTACTGATGTACCATTAATATCAAAGTTTAAATTACTTTTGACAATTTCTAAAATATCAGAACTTACTTCCCTTCCAAATAATCAACTTTCAACAAGTGCTTTCTTATTAAGCGAATCTCTAATTAGATCTGCTTTAATACGAGTAATTGTTCTTTCAGTTCGATCCAATCCTCCATCATCAATTAAATTTAAGTTTCCAGAAGCAACGAAACCTATATCACTAGTTTCAATTAAAACATCTGTTTGCGAAATATATTCATTAGTTTTAAGATTAACTTTTAATTCAGGTCCTTTAATAATTTCACCTGGCAATGAAGATAATTGAACATTGCTATTAAAAATTACACTTTCAATGACAACATTGCCATTAATTGTTTCTCCTGAACTATTTTTAAAATTTAAATTACTTTTAATTAAATCAGAATCTTCTGTAGATAATTCTTTTCCAAGACTTCATGAATCTAAGATTATTTTTTGTCCATCAATAGTTTGTATATCTTTTATTGCATCTATTAGTAGATCAGTAGCAATAGTTTCAACAGCAATTAAATCATTAGAATTTACAGTAACATAAATAGGTTCAACAGTAGGTGGGTTTATTGTAGATGAAGAGCAACTAACGATTGGTAATGTAACAGCTAAAGCCGAACAAGTAATTAAAGCTCCTAGTAAACTCAACTTAATT
>JBOFGT010000077.1:0-2162 GCA_051649265.1 Mycoplasmoidaceae bacterium | reverse complement strand
TTTTAGCATCACCAACATGTATCTTACTAATTTTTATAACTCCTACAACCTTTGATATTGGTTTAGTAGCATATAAATAAATTTCATCACCATTAAATTTTTTAGCAATAACTTTTCTAAACTCAAATTTTTTATTACCGTTTTTAATTTTTTCAATATGATTATTATGTATTGAAATTAAAATATTCATAAACCTATTGTCCTGTCTTTTGTTTTGAATTAATATTTTTTTCCATGTTAGCAAAATTTTCTCAATGTTTATCTTTTAAACACTCAAAATCACTATAATCTTTATTATCTAATTTAATATATTTGTAAGTGATTAAATCACAATAACCATAATCATCAAACCCAAGAGCAAAAACTAATTCAATATTATTATTTTTGCTTAATTCATAAATAGTTTTATTTAAAACCAATTCATTATATTCTTGTTTTGAAAACAACTCATCATATCTCTTGCTATCATGAATTCTAGCATAATCCATTTCTTTATCTAACTTACCATTTTCTTTGTTGTATTCATCAATTATTTTATTTGCTTGTAAAATATATTCTTTAAAATTTTTAAACTTATTATGTATTTCATCTCAATATCTAAATTCTAAATAAGGATCATTTTTTATATTTTTATCAAAATCACTATCAGTAATTTTTTCACAATTACCACTAGCATCAAAACCTAATCCTCAAACTAATTCACTATCATAAGTTTTTTCTAAATTACTTATCTCTTTTTTTAAACTAATTTGTTTTTTTATTTGTTTTTCAAACAAATTATTATATTCTTCATTATCTCAATCATCTTCTACTTCATCAATTAATTCATTTAATTCATCTATTTCTTTATTAAACTTATTAATAAAATCATTTGCTATTTCTATTATTTTGCTATTCATATTTTTCTTTCCTTGTATTTCTAATTAAATATATAATAACACAATTTTTTAAAAATGTAGTATGTTTTTATTTTTAAGTTTTTTATTAAAAATAAATAAAAAAAGAACCCTATTTCTAGAACTCTTTTTTTAATTGTTATTATATTATTTGATCAAATATTTCTCATTCTTTAATTTGATAAACACTTTTATCAGTTCTATTTTTAAGGTAAAAATTTCCTCTACCTCTTTGTTTAATAATTTCTGAATCAAACATTTTTATAAAGATTTTCTTATCAGCATCATCTTTAAAACTTATATCAGCAATTTCTCTAACTAATTCAATTATCGATTTTTCCATATTATTGTCCTGTCTTTCTTTTTTGGTTATTGTCTTTCTCATTTATTAAATTATCAATTGCTTCATTTGCTATTTCTATACAATCAATATCTTTTGCTTTTTTATAAACATGTATGCTACCTTCATATTTACTTTTTTCAACTATTTCTGGTATTACAAAATTTACCTTTTTTGTTCCTTCTAAATTAAATTGAAATTCATTATAATATAAAGTAAATTTTTCTATTTTATAGTTTCTTTCTTCTATTTCTTTTACAATATTAAAAACACTTTTTAAAAAATCTTTTTCCTCTTTAATTAAATCTTTAATAAGCAAAAAGTTTATTATTAAATCTTTTAATTCATCATTTTTATTTTCGGTCATTTCTATTTTATTCATAATTATTCTCTCTTTCTTTTTTGTGATTTTTGAAATTCTTTAAACTCTTTTTCTCATTCAGAGTTTTCTTTTATTGAATTATTAATTAATTCATTTATTATTTTATTAAAATTAATATCTTTTGCTTTTTCATAAATGCTTATGCTACCTTCATGTTTATTTTTTTTAACTATATCATCAACATTCTCTAATAAATCTTTTTTATTTTTATTCATATAATCGTCCTTTCATAACTATTGTCCTGTCTTTCTTTTTTGTGATTTTTGAAATTCTTTAAATTCTTCTTCTCATTCAGGGTTTTCTTTTATTGATTTTTCATAATCATCTTGTAATAAAATTGTATCTTCCATTTTAATCATTAATTTATCAATCATTTCTTTATCTTTTAATACTTTATGTAAAACCTCTTCAATATTATCATCATTAAATTCTATTCCTCAACTTCTTAATAGTTTTTTACCAGTTTCATTACTTTTAAGTTTTTCGATAAATCTTTTATCATTATCAAAATTTTCTTTTTCTATTTTAGATTTGATTTCTTCAA
>JBOFGT010000076.1:0-27160 GCA_051649265.1 Mycoplasmoidaceae bacterium | reverse complement strand
TATTTTAGGAAGTTAAAAAATGAATGAGTTATTAAAAAACATTTTTAATAAAATTAATATACCTTCTTTTTATGCAATAAGGCCTGAAGAGTGTACTTATTGCATTATTTATTTTTTTAATGAATTTACTGGAGCTATTTCAGATTTAAAAGAAGAACGTACTAAATTTGATATTTATATTAATTTTATTACAGATAAGGAAAACATCAATAAAGATATAAATATTATAAAAAAAGCATTAGAAGACAATAATTTTTATAAAGTCAAAATTAATGCACCTATAAAATTTGAAGATTTAGACTTTTTTCAAATAACTATGAACTATGAAAAATCAATAAATAATTATTAAGGAGTGATTTAAAAGAATGGCAAGAGAAATAGGAATTTCTAAAATTCATTTTTTCCCTTTAGCGACTGATACAGGAGCAGCACCGACTTATAATACCCCTATTCCTATAAAATGGGCTGTAAGTTTAGAAACAGAAAACCAATATTCAGAAGGGCAATATTTCGCAGATAATATAATAGAAAAAGCTATAAAACAAATATCTTCAGTAGAAGTAACTTTAGAAGTATCTTCTGATTTGCCACCAGCTACAGAAGCAAAATTAACAGGGGCTGGATATGAAAATGGAAGAAAATTCACTAGAGTAGGACAAGGAACACCAGCTGGAGCTTTAGCTTATGAAATATCTTTAGATGATGGAACAAAAAGAAAAAGAGTTATTTATAATGTTTCATTAATAAAAAATAAAAGTAAAAATGCTACACAAGAAGACAAGATAGAAGGAGAAACTTTTGAATTTGAAGGTATTGGAATACCTTTAGTTTCGACTGGTGATGTAGAGTTAACTATGGATGAAAAAGAAATTAAAGCTATGGCTTCTAATACTGAAGTTCTAAAACAGTTTAATGAATTTTTTACAAAAGTAGTATTGCCTACGGGAACAGCTACCACAGGGGGAGCTGTAGCTCAAAATAAATAAATTTAAGGTAGTTTTAAAAACTACCTTTTTTATTTTATATGAAAGGATTTATAAAAATGAATGAAATAAAATTAAGTAAAAAAACAATTATAGAATTAAATATAAATGATAAAGATTGTATAGCAACTTTAGATAATTTAGCAATAGACCATTTTCAAAGAAGTAATAAAAAAGGCTTATTAGAAGCATTTGAAGAGTTAAAAAACTATAATATGACTACTATTATACAGTTATTAGGAAGTTGTATTAGAGAAAAGAAAACGGGAAAAATATTAGGCTATAACTATTTTAAAGATTATGACACTTTAGATATAGTTAATTCTTTGATGCCAGTTTTAGAAGGCTTATTTCCTGATAATATGCCAATAGCTACAAAAGCAATTGAAAAAAAGTAGAAAAGAATAGTGATGGATTTATAGATATAGATAATTTATATTATATGTCTAAAACTATTCTAAAATGGAATGATTCGGATTTTTGGGATAGTAGCCCACGCTTTTTATTTAAGCAATTTGATTTATTTGTAGAACACAATAAAAAGTATATTAAAAATAATAAAGTTAATAATAATTCTGAAGAGGTAGAAAGAAAAAAATTTAAAGTTTTAGACTTTGAAGGGGGGGACTAAATGGCTATTAAACATTTTACAACTTCAATAAATATAAATGAAAGCAATAATATAAATATAGGAGTTATTAAGCAAAATGATAATATAAAACTTGAAATAAGCATATTTAAAGACACAATGCCCTTAGATTTGTCACAAAATTCAATAAAATCTATATTTAAAAGAAGTGATAAATTAATTTTAGAGCAAATTAAAGATATAAATACAGAAAATAATAAAGTAATAATTAATATAAAAAATAAAGCTACAGCAATTAACGGAATATTAGAAATGGAATTAGAATTAATAGATAATTTAGGGAAATGTATTACACAAACTTTTTATTTTACCATATTACCAATAATTCCTTTAAATCAAGCTTTAGAAAATACAAATAATATAGAAAGCTTAGAACTTTTAAAAAATATTAAGTTTGATGATGTAGTTTTAAATAATAATATTTTAACATTTATGGCAAATACTAAACAAATTAAATCCATTGAATTACAGTTAAATCCAACAAAAAATAATAATAGTTTTTGGAAACCTATGATAAGTAAAGAATGTTTGTTATCGTGGGAAAAATCTAATAGTATTATTCCACCTGAACCAAAAAATATTAAAGGAGATACTGGAGCGACTGGTGCTAAAGGTGAACCTGGAATTAAAGGAGATACTGGAGCAACTGGTGCTAAGGGTGAACCTGGAACTGAAGGAAAATCAGCTTATCAAATATGGTTAAGCTTAGGAAATACAGGAACGGAACAAGATTTTATAAATACATTTAAAGGTATTAAAGGTGACAAAGGAGATACTGGAGCAACTGGAGCAACTGGTGCTAAAGGTGAACCTGGAGTTAAAGGAGATACTGGAGCAACTGGTGCTAAAGGCGAACCTGGAACTTTTAATATAAATGAAAATTATCCTACTTTAAACACAACAAATAAAACAGTTTTAGGAGCTATTAATGAAATTAATTCTAAATCAACTGGAGGAAATGGAAATAATAATGTAATTCCTAAAGTTACTACAGCACCATTAGAAAACGAAATATTTTTAAGTCAGTTAGCAGGTGCAACATATAAATTTAGAAACCAGCAATCTGTTACAGTCAATGGAAATGATATTTTATTTAATACTAATGATAGTGCAATAGAAATTGAATTTACATCAAATGGAGCAATTGAAATTGATGTAAATAAAAAATCAAATGGTTATTATTTAATTAATTCTAATACAGGCCAAGATAATATTCCCTGGGAAAGTAAATTAAAAAAATATGTTTTCTTAGGAGTTACTGGGAATTATATAAGAATAATTGTTAATAATTCAGGTTGGGGAGTTACTGTAAATTCAAAAAGTATAAATGATTTATGTTTTAATTCTATAGTTGGAATTAAAAATTTTGCATTTTCACAACTTAAAATGAAAAATGAAATAAATATCTTGAAAAATGAAATAAATACTTTAAAGCAAGTAATTTATAACATATCGGTTTTGCCTAAAAGTTAAAAATAATTAGTATTATTTTATTTGTAAAGGTGGTGAAATATGGCAGAACAACAATTAACAGTAAAATTGGCCCTTAATGCTGGAGGATATAAACAACAATTAAGTTCTATTAACAAAGATACTAAGCTTTTACAATCAGAATTTAAAAAAGCTTCTAAAGGCTCAAAAGACTTTGAAAAAAGTTTAGAAGGACAGAAAGCGAAATTAAAACTTTTAAGTGGTAGTTATGAAAATGTAAAAAAGAAACTTGAAGTATATTCGCAACAATTAAAAAAGAATGAAAAAACATTAAATGAAGCAAATAGAGCATATGAAAAACAAAAAGAAGTAGTTAATTCTTTAAAACAACAGATTCAAGAATATTCTAAAGCATATGGCCCAGCTTCTGAAGCTGTTAAAAAGTTAGAAAAACAATTAAAGGAAGAAGAAAGAACTTTAGAAGCTAATAGAAAAGCTGTTATTTCTTCAGATAATGCTTTAAAAGATTTAAAAATAGCTATGAATGGAGCTGAAGGAGAAGCTAACGAGCTTGAAAGCGAAATTAAAGAGCTTGAAAATGCTTTAGAAAATGCAGGAAATGAAGCTGACGAAGCAGCGACTGACTTTGATGATTTTAACAATAATTTAGGAAAATCAGGACAAAATGCTTTAGACTTTTCAGCAAAAATGGCTATGATAGGACAGGCATTAGTTGCTGTAGGTGAAAAAGTAGGAGAAGTAGGAAGAAAGATATTAGGAGTTTTAGCTTCTGTAGTTCAAAAAGGGTCAGAATATTCAGCTTCTACAGCTTCAATGGCCTTTATGATGAAGAGTTTAGACAAGACAACTCAAGATTGGATAAATACAACAGCTAAAAGTTCTTCTACTATAGGATTAACCGAAAAACAATATAAAGAAATGGCTGTAAGTGTAGCAACTTTTGCAAAAAATCAAGGAATGGCAGGAAAAGCTTCTGTAGATTTTTCTGATAAAGTTATGAATTTATCAGCTGATTTAGGTGCTTTAATTGATATTCCTATTCCAGAAGCTTTAGACGCTGTAAAATCAGCTTTAGTAGGTAATTTTAATGCTTTAGATAAGTTTGGAATGACTGTAAGTGTAGCGACAATAAATGAAGGACAATACGCTAAAAGTTTAGGAAAATCATATGAAAAAATGAATATGAATGAAAAGGCACACGCTATACTCGCAGAAATGACTAGACAAAGTGCTTCAGCTTCAGGACTTGCAAAACAAGAAGCTGAAGAGTTTGGAATGAAAACAAATTATTTAAAGGCTAAAATGGATGAATTAGTAGGAAGCATAGGAGAAAAATTACTTCCTATTTTAGAACCTTTAGTACAAAAGTTAGTTGAAATAGTAGATAAAATAGGCAACTGGGTAGAAGCTAATCCTAAATTAACTTCAGCTATTTTAATTGTAGTAGGAGTTATAGGGGTTGTTATGGCTGTTTTAGGCCCTCTAATAGTTATGACTGGAATGTTAGTTATTTCAATAGGTGCTATAGCAGGAGCTGTAACAGCAGCTGGGGGAGTTATGGCTTTTTTTACAGCTACAATTTTGCCCGTTATAGCTGCAATAGCAGGAGTTATAGCTATAGTTTTCGTTTTGTATCAAGCTATTAAATCTAA
This sequence comes from Mycoplasmoidaceae bacterium, assembly GCA_051649265.1. Lineage (GTDB taxonomy): Bacteria > Bacillota_I > Bacilli_A > Mycoplasmatales > Mycoplasmoidaceae > CAMREV01. The sequence goes on along the minus strand of JBOFGT010000076.1, from coordinate 22,424 downwards.
TTTTGATAATATTAAAATTGCTGTACAAAATTTAATAAGTAATTGCAATCCACAATTTGAAGCCTTAAAAGGAGCTTTTTTAGGATTATGGAATACTTGTAAAAGTATATATGAAACAGTTTGTAAACCTATTTTTAAAGGCATAGGAGTAGTTATAGAAGAAGCTATAAATTTTGCTTCTCCAGTATTAAAAATGTTAGCTACCATTTTTACAAATGTATTTCAAATTATATCTAATATCTGGAATAGCATTGGAAAACCCGTTTTTAATTTTATAGTTCAAACAGTACAACAAGTTTGGCAAAAATTTCAGCCTACATTTAATAATATAAAATCTTTATTCAGTAGTGTTTGTAATGCTATTAGTTCTGTATGGAATGGCGTATTAAGGCCAGTTTTTGATTTAATTATAAGTGTAGTATCAAAAATAGGAAGTACAGTAGGCCCACATATGCAAAAGTTTAGTAGTGCTATTAGTGGAGCTATGAACGCTGTTTTAGGCCCTATAAACTGGGTGATTGGAAAGCTTCAATCTTTAGCCGACTGGGTAAGTAGTGTAGCAAGTAAGGTCGGTGGATTTTTAAGTAGCTTAAATCCTTTTAGAAATATTGATATGAATATAAATCAAAATGTTAATTTAAATCCTATAAATAATCCTGAAACTATGGCTTTAAGTGGTAGCTATTATAAAATTTCAGCCCCTAAAGTAAATTCTTTAAATGATTTAATCTTTGATTTAGATAAAATTAAAAATTTTGATTTTGATAAAAAAGCAGAAAATAAAATAAAAACTGATTTAAATGGACTTAATAATTCTTTAGCTGAAATTATAACAAGTTTTGGCAGTAAATTAAATGAATTAGTAGGAGCTATAGCTAATACTGAATTAAAGCAAAATTTAGATATATCAATAGAAATGGATAAAGAAGTAGTAGCAAAAAAATTATTTCCAATACAGCAAAAACTTATGAAAAGTACAGAAAATAGTTATAGAGTTTTAAAGGGGGAAAAATGGTAAATATAAAAAAGTTTTATTTAATTTTTAATAATAGAAAAAATACTGATTTAAATTTAGATATTATACAAAGGCCTAACTTCCCTACTTTAACTAAAAAATATGAAGTACATCAAGTAACAGGCCGAAATGGTGGGCTTTATGAATTTTTAGGATATGAAGATAGGACTATAGAAGTAGAATTTAATTTATTAAATAAAAATAGTATTAATAATCATATCAGGATAATTAGAAAATGGCTTGATAGAATAGAAGATAATAAACTAGCATTTTCAGACGATAAACAATATTTTTTTAAAGTTAAACATATTGAGTATGAAAATATTGAAAGAGAATTAAATATATTAGGAAAATTTAAAGTTACTTTTATATGTGATAGCTTTAGTTATGATTTTAATTCACAAAAAGAAACTGAAATAATTAATAATTCAATTATTTTTAATTATGGAGATTTTAAAGCTAAGCCTATACTTAAATTTTTAGGGAATGGAGCTGTAAAACTCAATATTAATGATTCTATAATAAATTTAAATGTAGGACAGGAAATTATATTAAATTCTCAATTAGAGCTATGTTATAGAAATAACTTTGAAATGCAAAATTCACAAATGAAAGGGAATTTCCCTATTTTAAAATTAGGAAATAATAGTATTAGCTGGATTGGAAATATTACTAAAGCTATTATAATTCCTAATTTTATTTTTTATTAAGTAGGTGATAGAAATAATAGAACTTTATAAGTCGAATAATAAAAATTTTAATAATAATGGTGATATGATTCTTCAGCCTATAAGCTGTATTTTAAGAATGGAACTTGAAACAGGACTAAATGAAATTGAATTAACACATTTATTAGATAATGAAGATAGATGGAAAGAATTAATAGAAGATAATGTAATTAAAATTCCCACGCCTTACAAAAATATTAATAATCAACTTTATAGGATTTATGAGAAAACTAAAAATTTAAATTCTATTACTGTAAAAGCTAGACATATTTTTTATGATTTAATTAACACATATGTTATTGATTATTCTAATATGAATAATTTTCTTGATGTTAGATGTGTAAATATGACTGGAGAAGAAGCTTTAAGAAAAATATTAGTAGCAACTGATTTTGTAGGATATTCAGATATAGGAACTATTAATACAGCTTACTATTTTAGAAGAAATATTATAGAAGCTATTTTAAGTGATGAAGATAATTCTTTTGTAAATAGGTGGCACGGGGAATTATTTCTAAATAATTTTAAAGTCTATATGAATAAAAGAGTAGGAATAGATAATAAAGTTAAAATATCCTACGGAAAAAATTTAACAGGGATAGAAGAAACTATAAATCTTGAAAATGTTTGTACTAGATTAATACCAGTCGGCTATGATGGTATTATGATGAAAGTTCCTAATATGTGGGTAGATTCTCCTTTAATTAATAATTATGCAAATATAAGAATGAATGAAGTTAAATTTGATTATATTAAAGTTAAAGACCCTGAAAGGCAGGATGAAGAAGGATTTGCTACTTTAGAAGAAGCTCAAAAAGCTTTAAAAACTGAAGCTGAAAAAATGTTTTCTATAGAACATATAGATAAACCTTTAGTAAATTATAAAATTGATTTTGTAGACTTATCTAAAGTTGAAGAATATAAAGACTTTAAAATTTTAGAAGAAGTTTTATTAGGTGATACAGTAACAGTCAAACACGAAAAATTAAACATTAATATTGAAAATAGAGTAATAATTATTGAGTGGGATTGTATAAATAAAAAATCTATTTCAATAGAATTAGGGAATTTTTTAAATTCTTATTCTAAAGATAAAGCTAATAATGAAGTATCTATAAATAAAATTCAAGGTAGTTTCAATAATAACGGGGATTTAATAGGAAGTAATATAGATGGTTATATTAACGCTATTAAAGCCCCTATTTTAGCTTCTAAAGATATAGCAGAAAAATTAGACATTTTGGCTATGTTACTTGAAGATAAAGACCCCAAAAGCCCTAATTTTGGGGCTATGTGTTTATCTACTAAAGGATTTATGATAGCAAACGAAAGAACAGCAGACGGAAGGAACTGGGACTGGAAAACATTTGGAAGTGGCAAAGGATTTACAGCTGATTTAATTGTAGCTGGTACTATGGTAGCTAATAGAATTAAAGGAGGTACTTTAAGTAGTTTAGACGATACTTTTAAATTAGATTTAGCAAATAATTCATTGACTACTTACGACTATAACGGAAACCCTGCTATTAGATTACAAAATAATGATATACAATTTTTTGACTGGATAAGTAATAAACATAACGGAAGTTTAGGCTCAGTTATACCGAACAAAAAAAATAATAATAGAGGGATAGCTATTCATAATGAAAAAGATTGTTATATTACTATAGGTTATAAAAATAATAATAATGTTATGCCTTATGCTAGATTTAATATAGTTGATAATATACCAATTAAATTCTTCCAACAAGCTGACTTTAGTTCTATTTCATTTTCCAACAGTAGTTGTATGTTTAATAGTGCTAAAAATAAACTTTGTTTAGGTGCTACAGAAGGACTAATTTTAGGAAAAGCAACAAAAGGAGCTAATGACAAAGAATATTCAATTAAAAACACTCTTCAAATTGAAGGCTTAACAGCTGGTTATGATGCTTATGTTTGGGGAAAATTTGGGATTGATTCAGGATTGAATGTTTATGGTAATCTAAATGTATATGGACAAAAAAATTGTATAATTAGTACGCCAAGTTTTGGAGATTTGGAATTTTCAGCTTATGAATTGCCAGAAGTTATGTTAGGTGATTTTGGAGAAGATACAATAGGGGCTGATGGAAAAATAGAAGTGATTATAGACCCTAGACTTAGAGAAAGTATTAATTTAAATTTACCTTATCAAGTTTTTACAACTAAATACTCAAAAGGGAATATTGATTATGTAGAAAGAAAAAAAGAAAGTTTTATAATATATGGAACACCTTTTTTAACTTTTGGATATGAAATTAAAGGTAAAAGAAAAGATTTTGAATATGCTAGATATAATGAAATTGCAGATACTAGAATAATTGAAGGAGGGAAACAAGTTGGCAATAAAAACACAAAATATAACTATTGATTTAGATGTAGAAAATTATAATATGAGCTTTTTTTGTAAACAATTAGACGATATTGTTTTAGAAATTCAAGTAATAAAAAATTCAATTCCAGTAAATATTCTTAATAATGATATAAGTTTATATTGTAAAAAATCAAATAATTTATTTGTACAACAAAAAGCAGATATTACTATAATTAACGCTGCTGAAGGCCGAATAAGAATTAAATGTAAGCAAACTTTATTCGATTCTGTAGGTACTTGTATAGCTGAACTAGAATTAGCCGATAGCTTAGGAATTATAACTACAGCTAATTTTTATTATTATGTAAATGAAAAAGCTGTTAATTTTAATAATATAGGTAGTATTGTTGATATTGACAGTATAAGAGAATTAGAAATATATATAAGAGAAGCAAAAGCAGAATTGCAAAATTTTAAAAATAGTTTAGCAGCTTTAAATGATTTAGTAACTAATAAAGATTCTTTAATTAAAATTAACAATGAAGCTAAACAAACTACAATAACTTTAACAGCTGAAAATATAAAAGCTTTAGAAAATATTAAAGAACTTAATAATCCTGATGTTGGGGGAATGAAAAATAGAATATCTACTAATGAAAATGAAATAAGAAATATAAAAGCTTTTAATCCTAGTTCTATTAAAATTGAAAAAACACTTAATGAAAGCATAGATTTTAAAATTAATAATATTTCAAAAAAAGTTGATGATTCTATTAAATTAAATGGTAAGGAATATAATAATATTTTTTCAGAAATTATTCACGATAACAACAATGTTAATAAAGAAATGTCATTACAATTAGGAAATATAATAATTAAAGTTGGATATTTCTTTTTAGATAAAAAACAAACTAGAACTTATAATTTTCCTACAGCCTTTCCTAATAATTGTTTATTTTCTATAGTAACTAATCAATATACTTATGAAGGAAACGGATATTGGGGAGCTTGTTTAAAAACAACAGCTTTAAATAAAGCTTCTATTACAGCTTATAATGATAATACTGTAGGGATTCAATGTGCTTATTTTTCAATAGGTAATTAAAAGGAGGAAATTATATGGCAAATTGGCTTTTTGATTATGGCCACGGGGGACACGATTCAGGTGCTGTTAATGGTGCTAGAACAGAAAAAAATGATGTTTTAAAAATAGGTAGGTTAGTTGATAAAATAATGTTAGAGAATGGCGAAAATATCAGATTAACTAGAACTAATGATACTTTTTTATCTTTAGAGCAAAGATGTAATATAGAAAAAGCTGGTAAGTATGATTATTTTGTTAGCTTTCATAGAAACGCCCACAGTTCTTCAGCTTCAGGCGTTGAAACTTATTCTTTATCGACTACAGGAAAAGGAAGAGAGTTAGCCGAAAAAGTACAAAATGAATTAAAAGGATTCTTTATAAATAGAGGATGTAAAACAGCAAATTATTATGTTTTAAAATATACTAATTGTCCTGCTATTCTTATAGAAATAGGATTTATTTCAAGTTCTGAAGATAATCGTATTTTTGATAATAATATTAATGAAATAGCTAAAGCAATATCTAAAGCATTATTAAAACAAGTAGGAAAAACTTTAAATGATAATAAACCAGTTCCACCAGTAACGCCACCAACTTCAGAAAAGGGGTGGCGTGTTTGTATTGGCTATTATAAAGGCTATAATAATGCTAAATCAGCTTTAGAAGAAGCAAAACAAAAAGGATTTACTTCAGCTTATATGGTTGAATATTAAAATTTACTTATGTATATAAATGAAAAATTCTTTAATAGTTTTATAGCAACAACTGGAACTGTTATAACTTTTCTTTTAGGCGATTTTGATTTAGTTTTAATAATTTTAATATGTTTTATGATTTTAGATTATATTACAGGACTTTTAAGAGCTTATATAAATAAAGAAATATCTAGTAATATTGGATTAAAGGGAATAACCAGAAAAGGCCTTATATTCATAATTATAATAATAGCTGTACTATTAGACAGGCTTATTAATGATTCTAATTTTATTTTTAGAACTTTAGTAAGCTATTTTTATATCAGTAATGAAGCTATAAGCATTTTAGAAAATTCAGGTGCTTTAGGGCTTCCTATACCTGAAAAAATTAAAGAAGCTTTAGCACAACTTAAAGAAGGTCAAAAAAATGAAAAAATTAAATAAATATGTTAGAATAATATTAATGCGATTTTCTTTTTATTATAATAGTTTCAAATACAAAAAGGCCTAAAAGGCCTTTTTTTAGTTATTCAAAATATTATCTATATCGTCTAAAGGTAAAAAAGTATTTTGATTAGTAGTTTCTTCAGAAGTTGAAACTGGAGTAGTTTCTTCAGAAGTTGGAACTGGAGTAGTTTCTTCAGAAGTTGGAACTGGAGTAGTTTCTTCAGAAGTTGGAACTGGAGTAGTTTCTTCAGAAGTTGGAACTGGAGTAGTTCCTAATGTTATAAAGTTATTTTCTTTAATAACTCCAATATCTTTATTAATTAAATAAGTTAAATACATACTGAAATTACTTGAAAATAATTTTTCAGCTTGTTTTAAAGCTTCATTCATAACAGTTTCGGATAAACTAATATTTTTATGAATTTTCTTACTTTTAACCATTTAGTTTCACCTTACCAAGTTCAAAATACGCTTTAGCATTTAAATAAACTGTATCTTGAATATTACTAAATTCCATATCTAAATAAGGGCTTAATCTTAAAGTTCCCCCACCAATAAAAATTAACTTAGAATTAGCAGCTTCAGGAAGCCCGTTAATTCTATTAATTATAAAATCAGCGTGTTTTTTTAATTCAGATTCTATAATATTTGTAATATTAATTATTCTATTTTGTCCTTTGTCATTTTTTACTATTATTTCTTTAGTATCTAAAATATCATCAATTTTCAAAATATCATATGAAGTATGATATTCAGCTTTTATTTTTTGTACTAATTTATCAGCTAGTATATTAATACCTAATTCAAGAGTTTTTAAACTTCTTAATTGTGTATTGAAGAAATAACTTATATCAGCTGTAAACCCTCCAATATCAATTATACAAGTTTCATTCTTTAATAAATGTGGCTCAGTTATCATTATTCCCGTTGATTGTGGGAAAACTAGCATATCAACTATAATGAAAGTTTTTTGAGTATTTCCTAAAAAAATAGATATAGTTTTGCCTTTAAATTCTTTTATTAGTTCTTCCTTTTGTTCCTTATAATATTTAGCTGGTAAACCAGTAACTAAATTTATTTCTTCAAAATTGTATATCATAGCTTTAGCTATAGCTGTAAATAAACAAAGTTTAAAATTTAAAGATTTTATTTTATTTACTTCTGTATCGTATAAACCATCATAAGCACCTATAGTATATTTTTTGTTTTCAAAAGATACTTCTAAATTATTTGCAACATCTAACGTATCTTCTTTAATTGTGCTTTTAAATTGAAATTTTCCTCCTTGATGAAAAACTTTAGTATAAGAATATCCAACATCTATACCTATTAATGTTTTCATTTTTTGTACTCCTTTAAAATATTTATTTTGTATACTATACACTATGTGGATATTAGAAAATTGTTACAAAATAAACATAAAAAAAGCATTTTATGCACATAAAATATACATATAAAAATTAATCTTAATTAATCTTAATTAATCTTAAAACATAAACTAAACATTATATATTTATAATATGCACATAAAATATACATATAAAAATTAATCTTAAAACATAAACTAAACATTATATATTTATAATATGCACATAAAATATACATAGCAAAAAGGCCTATGCAAAAGCATAAACCTTTTTTTGAATAAAACTGGTATATATCACAATACAATTTCATTATAACAAAAAAGAAGCTTATTTATATAAGCTTCTTTTTTAAAGTAAAATACACTAATGAAAAAAATAATCTAAAAGGGAAAAATGCTATAAAAATAAATATCTAATACTTTTCAGAGGTATTCAAAATAACTAGCAAAAATAAAAGCTAAGCTATTTACAAAAATTGTATTATAAAAATATTAATGAAGCAAATATTTTTTTATCTATTGGAGCAAAAAAAGAGCAAAATTTGAGTAACACAATATTTAAAAAAACATAGTATGTATTATAAATCAAATTAAATAGGGAGAAGTTTAAAAATGACTAACAAAAAGATAAGTATTAGTTTTAAAAATACTACGAAAGATATGGAGCTGTATTTGGCTTTAATGCAGCTTGAAGATAAAAGCAACGAGATTAAAAATATTTTAAGAAATATATTATTAGAAAAAAAGACAAATGACAAATAATAATTTAAATGAAAAATAATATTATAAAATTTGGAGGATATTATGGCAAATATCAACATTTCAGAAGTTTTAGGAAGAAAAGAAAATTATTATACCAATGAAGGAAAAGAAGACTTTTTAAGAGCTTATGAAATAATTTCAGAAGTAGTTAATTTAATGTTTAAAAAGGACAGAATATTATTATTAGATTTAGCTAATCATAATTTTAATGAATTAACTTTTATAATAATAGATTCTTTCAAAAAAACTTATTTCACCGAATATAAATCGACTAAAATTGATATTTTAGAAACTTTAGGAAGAAATAAAGGCTATTATACTTTAAAAGCTGAAAAAGAATTTATAAAAATATATAAATTATTTAGAAATTTTATAAATTCTATAATTATTGATGATGAAGAAAGAAAATTAATTTTAGATTTAGCTGAAAACAATAGTAGAGATTTAATTTTATTAATAATTTATGTTTTAGAAAATAAATAAACCTTTTGGAGCTTAACAGCTCCATTTTTTTATTTTAAAAAAGAAGCACAATTTTTACAACAAAACATACTATATATCAAGAGCAAATTTAGAGCAAAAAAGGAGCAAATTAATATGTTAGAAATTAGCGTAACTGTTAAAGGTGAAAAAATTTTTGATAGTTCAGAAATATTCAAAAGAAAAAATAAAAAATTCAGGTGCTATTCAATTTTGGCCCTATCATTTTTAAATTTTGATTCTTTAGAAAAAGAATGTTTTGCCTTAAAAGATACTTATAAATTATTTTTTGGTAGTAGTTTATTACCAATCATAATTATTATTTTATCATTTTTCGCTTTTATAATTAATCAAATGAATACTGATGAAAGAAGAGAAAAAAAATTAAAAGAAAGAGAAAACAATCCAATTAAAGCAAAAATAACAGATTTAATTTATTTATTAATTGCTGTAGGTGCTTTAATAGCTATAGCAATAGTTTAAAATACAACTGGAATTTAGTATCTATATATTAATGTTTGTATATAATCAGCTAACGCTGAAAAGCTAAAGCTTTAAATTTTACTTAAAAGGCAATATTAAATTTATGAATTTTGGGCCTATTTTAGAAGTATTTTAGAAGCTAAAGCTGAAGGAACTAAAGTTCCTATTTGATGAATGTTTTGTATATAGTCAGCTAAAGCTGAAGGAACTAAAGTTCCTATTTGATGAATGTTTTGTATATAGTCAGCTAAAGCTGAAGGAACTAAAGTTCCTATTTGATGAATGTTTTGTATATGTAAAATTTCAAAATTAACATTTTTATTAGTTTATGTCAGCTAAAGCTGAAAAGCTAAAGCTTTAATAATTGCTCTAATTTGTAGCAATAAATATTCAATTTTTGCTTTGTTTTGGAGTTAATTTGTCAGCTAAAGCTGAAAAGCTAAAGCTTTATTGTAGCCTTCGGCTAGTATGCTTTCGCATACATTTTGCCCAAAGTTTGAGCAATTTTTCAGACTTTTTTATTTTGCTTATAGTATTGTGTAACTCACTACGCTTTTCTACGAAAAGCCCGTTCGCAAGGGCTAAGCCCCTTGACCCCAAGTTTCAGGCTAACGCCTGAAAGGAGCTAAAGCTCCTATATTGCCCTAAAGGGCAAGGCCTATCGGCCCTATTTAATCTTATAGTTTAATTTTTAAATCCTATTGTTTATTTTTTGAAATTTCAATTAATTAATCTTTCATAAGGAGTATATAAAATGGAATTTATCACTTTAACAAGTCTATTAACTGGTGCTATAACTTTAGGAGGATATTTATTAACTTTACCTAAAGGAGCTATTAAAAAAGATAAATTAGCAACTGGAGAAATAAAAGATAAAAAAGAACTTAAAAATATGATTGGAACAGATGGATTAAGATTAACTAAAAATATTAAACTAAATCAAAAATTCGATTTTGAAGGTACTTGTACAATTGCACCAACTGGAGCAGGAAAAACAACAAGCTTCTTTATACCTAACTTATTAGACAAAAATATAAAAGGCTCAATAGTTGTAACAGACCCTAAAGGGGAACTTTATAAATTAACTTCTTCATTTCAAGAAAAAGAATGTAAAAGAAAAGTAATTGTATTAAATCCTTTAGAGCCTACAAAATCAGAAGGATATAATCCTTTAGAAGAATGTAAAGATACTTCTGAAGTTTTGCAGCTATCAAGCTTAATTTTATATAATGGCAGCTTAGCTATTGAATTAATGACTGGTAAAAAATCAGGAGGGGCTGAATGGGTCGATATGGCAACGCCTTTATTATCAGCAGCATTTTTATGGTGCAAAAGTAAAGGAATAGGAACTATAGAAAACGCTTTTAAATTAATTATTAATTCAACTACTAAAGAATTAGACTTATTAATGGCTTCAGCTGATGAAGACACACAAACACAATATAATATTTTTAAAACTGTAGGAGGAGCTGACCGAACTACAGGAAGTATTAAAATAACTTTAGCTACAAATTTAAAACTTTTCACAGATAAAAAAATATGTGAAGTATCAAAAAAAACTACTTTCAATCCTAATATTTTAAGAGAAAAAGAATGTATTATTTATGTTATTTACCCTGAAAGAAAATCAGCTTATTTAGCCCCTTATATGAGTGTTTTCTTTTCTCAAATATTCGATAATGTTTTAGATAACTATAATAAAAAAGCTAAAGCTATTCATTTCTTATTTGACGAATTTGCAAATATTGGACTTATAAACAATATGAGTATAAATGCAGCAACTGTCAGAAGTAGGCAAATTAGTCTAAATATTTGTTTACAATCTATTTCACAACTAGAACAAGTTTACGGAAAAGAAAATTCTAAAGCTATTCTAAATAACCTAAAAACTAAAATTATTTTAGGTGGCCTTTCAGACATTGAAACTCTTAGATTTTTTTCTGAATTATGTGGAAAACAAAATATAATACTAGAAAATAAAAGCAAAACTAAAAACAATGAAACAAAGAGCTATAGTAATAGTAGTAAAAATGTTTTAAGTTCTGATGAAATAAGAAGACTAAAAGATAATGAAGTTTTGTTAATCCTTCACAATAAACAGCCCGTTCTATGCGAAAAAAATCTATATTTCACAGATAAAAATTATCTAAACAAAATTCAAGAAACAGAACTACCAATAAAAAATATTACTGACAGAAATATTAAAACACTTGAAGAAATTAAACAAAGAGAATTAAAAATAGCTAAAGAAAAAGAAGCCCAAAGGGAAAAAGAAGAAAATCAAAATGATTCTAACAAGTTTATAAATCAAGATATTAGCAATAGTATAGAGGATTATTTCAACAATGGAAAATAACAATTTAAATAAAATTACTGGTAAAATGTATGCAATTTTTAGAGTAGGAGAAAAAAAGTTTAAAAGCATTAAAGAAGTTGAAGGTTTTCAAAAACATATGGATAGAACTTTTAAAACTCCTAATGCTGACCCTAAAATCAAAAATGAAATTTTAATAGGTGATTCCAAAATAGTTGAAAATGTTAAAAAATATATTGAAGGTATAAAGCTAAGAAGTAATGGAGTATTGGCAAGAGATTTATTGCTTACAGCTTCACCTGAATTTTTTAAACAACTAACTACAGAACAGAAAAGAGAATGGATTAATATAAATATAAAATTCTTAAATGATAATTTTGGAGATAAGATTTTATACGCTGTGCTTCATAAAGACGAAACTACCTATCATATTCACGCCTTATTAGTTCCAAGATTTTACGATAAGAAAAAAGATAAATATGTTTTAGCTAACAAAAGGCTTTTTGATGGAAAAGAAGTTTTAAGCAAATGGCAAAGTGTTTACGCTGGAGCTATGAAAGACGGATTTAAACAATTAAATAGAGGTATAAAAAATAGTAAAGCTACACATATTAAAATTAGACATTTTTATACCTTATTGAATGAAAAATATGATTCTAAAGACTATCAAAAAGTAATAGCTAAAGCTAAGAATGAAGAATTATTAAGAAAAAAAATTAATGATTATAATAAAACACTTGAAGCTTATAAAAACTTTATTGATAAAAAAGAAAAGTCTTTAGAAGAAAAAGAAAAAGCTGAACTAAGATTAAAAATGGAATTAGCAAAAGTTAAGGCTAATAAAGAACAACTTAAAGAAACTGTTAAAGCAATATCTGAAATTTATCATATTCCACAAAAAGCAATAATTGAGATTTTAAGAAGAGTAGAAGAAAAAGACAATAATAAATCAATAGGTTCTGAAAGGGAGTTAAAAAAATAATGAATATTGGAGCTATGGCTTATACAAAAGTTTTTATAGATTGTTATTATCAAGACTATTATCAAGAAATAAAAGAAAAATTATTAACTATAGATATTCCTGAACAATTTCAAATTAATTATAATAATTTAGTTTTTGAGTTTCACAATTCAATTTTAAGTTTAATTAATAATAATATTTCTGATTCTTTTGATGGTACTGACTTTAGGCATTATTACTATAAAGCCTTACAAGACTACTCAAAAATATTAAACTTTTTAGATTTATTAGGTATTGAAAGTAGTTCCATAATTACTGACTATAGTTATTTAAAACTTATAGAAAATCAAATATACAAATTTTATTTAGACTAAAGGTGGTATTTAAAAAATGCTTAAATATTTAATTAAATTTATTGATTACAATGTAGGAACTAATAAGACAGAATTTTTTAAATGTGAAAATACTAATGAATTATTTAGATGTATTGATTTATATATTGATTCTGTTAACTGGTGTATAAGTGATAATGATTTAATTTATAGATTTGATAATTTAGAGCAAATAATGAATATGGATAATATAACTATTAATCATATTGAAAGAATGATTAATAATAATAATAAAAAATTAGTATTGTTTAAAAGCAAAAATAATTTTGAAAAATGTATTTGTTGTAAAATAGAAAATATTTTTTAAATAAAAATTTAAAAAAGAAGGAGCTAAATTAGCCCCTTCTTTTTTGTTACATAAAAAACAGTAACTCTATAAAAAATCCAATTTCATCATAACACTTTTAAAACAACATTTCTATTAATTGAAAAATTTGTCTTTGTGTTTTAAGAAATATTAATTTAAAATAGAGTAGAAAATAAAATAACAAAAGCCTTTATAATAGCTCTCCTACAAAAAATCACTATTATAAAGGCCCACGCATTACTGACGTTAGCAATTATTCAAATTGCTAACTATATGTACATATTCATTGAACATTTAAATTATATTAAATAATATAACCTAAAGTCAATGTAAATATGTAACAAAAAACTTTTAATGCGTGGTGTTTTGGATTTGTTTTCAAAAATTAAGGGACTATTCGGAGGATAAGAAAATGGAACATAAATTAAAAAGCAAATATAACGTATATTCTCAAATTTATTTAAATGAATTTAATACACTTACAGCAAATGAATTAAAACTATTAGGATTTTTAAGAGTTACAGCAGGTGGAGAAAATAAAATTACCTGGTACAAAAAAGAAAATATGATGAATTTTTTAGGTGATTTTGGAATTAAAAAATTAAATAATTGTATTGATAGTTTAGAAAAAAAAGGGGCTATTATTGTTTTTAATGTTAAAGATACTAAAACCAAAAAACAATGTTCAAATATTTATTATATATGTGAGTTTAATCAAAATGAAGGTAAAGGTTACATTACATTAAATGATATGGAAACAATTTTAGAAGAAGTTAAATTTGAAAGAATAACTAAAGAAAAAAGATACGCTAAAGAACATAATATTAAAGCTAGAAATTTTTTAATAATACCTAGATTAACTAAAAAAGAAAGACGAGTTAAATTTATATGTGAGCCGGGTGTCCAAAAGGAAACCCAGGCCGGGTGTCCAAAAGGAAACCCGGAGCCGGGTGTCCAAAAAGGATACCCTATAATAAACAAAAAGAAACTAAATAACAAAAAGAAACTAAATAACAACAACAATAAGGAAGAGGAAAACAAAACTATATATAAAAATGAAAATGAAAATGTTGTTGTTGAAAATGGAGAAGTTAAAAAAATTAAAGAAATAATAGAAACTAATTTAGGAATTATTTTAGATAATAAAGATATTAAAAATATTATTTTAATTTTAAAAGAGAAAAATGGCTGTATAGACATTCAAAAACTATTAAGCATAGTAAATATATTAAAAGCTAATAAAAATGAAATACACAATATAACAGGCTACATAATAGCAGCTATAAAAAAAGATTATAAAGTTAATTCTTATAAAAATAATTCTTTAAACAAAAATGATTTAAAATTTAATAATTTTGACCAAAGGACTTACGATTATGATTCTTTAGAAAAAAAATTGTTAGGCTGGGAATGTGAAGAATAAAAAAAGAAGCTTTAATAGCTCCTTTAGTTGATTAATATTTCTATAAGATATCTAGTTATAACTTATTAGGCATTAAATTAATATTCTGTTTAGACGAAAGGTTATTGAGATTTAATTTAATTTTAAATCTTTAGTCTTCCTTTAGCAAATAATTATTTTAATTTATAAAAGCAAAAAAGGAACTTAAAAGCTCCTTTTTAATCAATGGATTAGAATAATTAAATTCTATAAAGAAAATTAATGCTATATCGAATATTTTTCAACTTCACTAAAAGTATATAGCACTTTTTAAAATATTTAAAGTGTATGATAAAAGTATATCGTAAATAAGATACAAAAAAATAATCCTACTATAATACAAAAAAATAAAATATAAAAAACACTAAAAAACTACTATGTATTAAAATACTCTAGTTTAAAAATACACTAAAATTTTCAATATTACTTAATTTTAATATTAAATTTTCTCCTATGAAGAAAAGATAATATAAAAATCAAGTCTAAAAACATAATAAAAAGTTTTAATATTTTCTACAGCTTTTGCTTTTTAAAATAATTTAATTTGTTTAAAATAAAGTAAATTAGGAGGGGCTATGGAACAACTAATAAGAAAAATAATATTTTATTGGAATGAAGGCTATAGTTATAATGATTCTATAAATAAAGCTTGTAGTAATTTAAATCCTGAAGAAAAAGAAAAAATTTTAAAGGAATTGGAGAAGTTTAAAGATGGATAATATCATATTTACTTTTTTATGTATTATCATACTTGCAATTAATATAGTTTTAGTTGCTATAGTAATTGACCAAAGAAAAAATACAACACAATTACAAAAACAGCTAATTATGCTGCAAAACAAAATTGAAAATAAATTAATCAATAACAGAATTTTTAATACTGAACTAATAGATAAAATTGATTTAGCTGAAAATGAAATTAAAGAAAGTATAAAAAAAGAGTGTGAAAAAACTTTTATAAATATAATTCATACACCTTTAAAAATTCAAAATAAATAAAAAGGAAGTATTAAAAATGAAATTCAAAGAAATTTTAGAAATGCAAAAAAACAACTATTAATTTTTTCAATAGCAACTATTATAAAATTCAATAGGTGGGTAATTAATGAAAGAAATAATAAGAAAATGTTTAAATTGCAACATTGAATTTACTGTACAAAATAAAAATATAAATAAAAAATTTTGTTCTGTAAGTTGTTCAAATAAATATAACTGGGCAAATGCTTCTAAAGTTAAAGTAGGAGCTTTAAAAGAATGTAAAGAATGTAAAAAAAAATTTAAAGCTAAAACACAAACGCAACTGTTTTGTGGGCCTGAATGTAGAAATAATCATAATAAAAAAAATAGAGCTAAGCAAGTAAAATTATATATTAGAGAGTGTAAAAATTGTGGAAAAGAATTTAAAAATAAAAATAGACTTGCTAATTATTGTACTGACAAATGCAGAATTGAATACAATAACAAAAAAAAGATACAATCAGAAATTGAAAATTCGAAAATAAATTGTAATATTTGTGGTAAAGAATTTAAAAGATATTATGATTTTGAAAAGTATTGTAGTTTAGATTGTATTAATACAGCTCAATTAAATAAAATAAAATCAATGAATTTAAATTCTGACGAAAAAATAATTGTAAAAAATATTAAAGGAATAATTCCTTATGAATTTTTTTTAGAAAATTTAACTTTTATTTATCCAAGTGAAGCTATATATAAAATAGAAAAAACCTTTAAAATAGATAATGAACAAGCTAAAAAAATATATTTAACTTGTAGAAAATTTTTTTGTCGCAAGGTGGTATAAAAATGAATAAATGTATTTTAATAGGAAGACTAACGAAAGACCCTGAACTTAGATTTTCGGCTGGTACTGGAAAAGCTATTACACGATTTAATATAGCTATAAACAGGATAACTCATAAAGAAGAAGAACAACAAGCTGACTTTATAAGTATAGTGACTTTCGGAAAACAAGCTGAAAACATAGCTAATTATTTAACTAAAGGAAGTAAAATAGCTATAGATGGAACTTTAAGGACTAGAAGCTATGAGGATAAAAATAATAATAAAAGATATGTTACTGAAGTTATAGCTTCAAAAGTTGAATTTTTAGATAATAAGGGAAACAATAATACAAATAAAGAAAATAATAATCAAAATAATTTTAATGGTTTTGATTCTGATTTAGAACCAGTAGATGGTGACGATATACCATTTTAAAATTTAAGGGGGAAATTATGCCTTTTGGAGTTGGAAGAAAATTAAGAATAGACGAAATTGAAAAATCAAATAATGGAACTTTTTTTTATGTTAAATACTGGGGTGGACTTGAATTAACTGAAAAAGTAGGGCCTAAATTATTAAAATTAAATGATAATTCGGTTATGTTAGATTTAAATTCAAAAGTATCTACAGGACTTGCTACAGTATATCAAGCTTTAAAAAAAGAATAACTAAATAGAAGAGGTATTTAGAAAATGGGAAGAAGAGAAGAAAGACAAAGAATAAAAGAAAGAAATAAAAGAATAAATCAAAAGCTTAGCAAAGAGCAATTTGAACAATTTAAAAATAATGTTTTTATGGAAGCTGTTAACAGGGAATTAGAAAAACAATTAGATTTTATTAATTTAAAAGTTTTTAATTTTTTTTATGAAAGTATGAGAGAAAACAAAGTTTCAGAAGATAGAGCTGCAAAAATATTAGAAACTGTAAAATTAAAATTAAGTGAGTTGGATGGAAAAAATGTTTAAAAGAGGTTATTTAAATAGAGAAGAACGAAATTCAATTATGGTATTTATAGCAACTATGCAGCTTATGGAAGGTGTTAGAAATTTAGATGGTAAAGCTACAGCTCCTTTATGGGATGACTGGATTCAAAGAGGAATGATGACCAAAGAAGGAAGAAAAAATTTAAAGTTAGCTCATACTTATTTAAAAAAATTTATTAATAATACTTTAGAAAATGTAGACAAAAAAGAAAATAAAATCATAGCTGAAAAATCTGATGTTTTTGATTTTAAACTTATTGATGATTACACATTAAAAAAAATATATAGAGATATTACTGATAATTCTAAATATGCTGTTATGAAAAGAGAAGATTTTATAAACTGTGTAGAAGATTTAGCTTCAGTAAATTGTGTAGGATGTACTAAAGACTATAAAAAATGTCCTTTGTATGATGTATTTGAGGATGTAATGTGTGGAGAAAATATTTATAATGAAAATAATTGTCCTTATGCTGCTAATTTAGAAAAATTAAGTAGAAGAGAAAGAAAACAAGTTAACGAACTTAAAGAAAAAATTAAAAAGAATTTAGGTTGTATGGATAGGGGGAATTTATAAATTTGAATATTAAACACATAAAAGAAATGTTAAAAAATTATAGAAGAATTAAAGCTGAAATAATAGAATTAGAATTAAGAATAGAAGAATTAAATCATAATATACATTTAGAAAGCCCAAGTCTTGCAACAGAAGGAAAAAGTTATTCTATAAACGATTCTACAGCTAATAAAGCTATAAATTTTATGGAGCAAAAAGAAAATCTTAAAAGTATATGTAAAAATAAAAAAAGAGAAGCTTTAAGGATTGATAACGCTTTAAATATTTTAACAGACCACGAAAAAGAAGTAATAGAGCTTTTATATATTAAAGGCTATAAAATATCAACTGTCATTTATTCAATGGATAGAAGCTATAAAACTATTAAAAGAATAGAAAGTACAGCTTTAAAACATTTAGAAAAGTTTTTAAACAAGGAATATTAATTGAAAATTGAAATAAATTCCAATTAAAAGGCTATTTTTTAGGGAAATGTTATGTAATAATATTATTATGACAAAATAAAAAATATTCACTAACAGCCAGATATAATGTATTAATTAATCTCTAATACAATTGCTAAAGCACCTATTTTTTTAGGTGCTTTTTAATTTTATTTAGACATATTCAGAAGGGGGATATTATGAAAAAAAGTGTTAAATGTTATGTTAATTATAATAAATGCTTTAGGTGCATATGCTTAAAAAATAATCCTAAGTGTTCTAATACTTCTGATTGTGATATTCAAACCTTCTTTTATTATCCTTATGATGATGTTAAAAGCTGTATGCAAGAAAGAAGCTACAAAAGAACTAAAGGAGCTTTAAGACAGAAATAAGGAGGATATTTAAAATGAACAAAGTCGACCCTATCAGAAGTATTCAATTAATTTCAGATATGAAAAACTATTTAAAAAGAAACAATGAAAGAAACTATATTTTATTTTTAACTGGTATTTTCACAGGCCTAAGAATTTCAGATATTCTAAAACTAAAAATCAAAGATGTAAAAGATAAACAGATAATAAATGTAAAAGAACAAAAGACTAATAAGACTAATAGAATTGTTATAAATAAAGAATTAGAAAAAGCTTATAAAAATTATTGTAAAGATAAGCCTGATGATGATTATTTAATTAAAAGCAGAATAAAAGTTAATAAGCCAATAAGTAGAGAACAAGCTTATAAAATATTAAAACAACTGGGAGAAGATTTTGGATTATGTAGTTTAGGAACTCACACAATGAGAAAAACTTTCGGATTTCATTACTACAAACAATATAAAGATATAGCTTTATTAACTAAAATGTTTAATCATTCGCACCCGTCAATAACAATGGATTATATAGGAATAACTCAAAATAAAATTGATGATATTAGGCGAAACTTTAAATATTAATATATATATTTGATTTAAAATGCCTTTATTTTTAACGAGAATAAGGCTATTTTTAATTTAAATTTGAAATACGATAAATTGCATTAGAATAAAATTAAAGCTTTTATAGGGTGTTTTAAGCAACAATTTAAAAGTTATGTGTAATTCATTTTTAAGCATAGCACCTTTTAAATATAGAAAATGCTTAAAATAATAGCTGTTTTTTTAATATTTATATATATATTTGATTTAAAATGTCTTTATTTTTAACGAGAATAGGGCTATTTTTAATTTAAATTTGAAATACGATAAATTGCATTAGAATAAAATTAAAGCTTTT
Organism: Mycoplasmoidaceae bacterium; assembly: GCA_051649265.1. Taxonomy (GTDB): domain Bacteria; phylum Bacillota_I; class Bacilli_A; order Mycoplasmatales; family Mycoplasmoidaceae; genus CAMREV01. The sequence continues at coordinate 2,573 of JBOFGT010000076.1, read as the reverse complement.
ATAGGGCATTTAAGTTAACATATTGAGCTTACAAGTAATTTATTTTAATAAAGCGTGTTTAAAGAATTGATTTTAGAAGCATTGAAGAGGGTATAGTGAAGTTAACAAAATATAAGATATGTGAACTAATTTTATAGAAATAAGGTAAAAAAGTAGGTGATTAACAAATGGATGAATTAATAATAACTTTAATTCCGATCCTAAAAATCTATTTTATTTATAGCTTAATAGTATCAGCTATATTTTTAGGATTTATATTTTATTTCTTGTATAAGAGATTTAAAAAAAAATAAAAAAAATAAAAACCTTCTTCAAAATTCTTTTTATAGTATTTATATAGTATTTGTATATAGTATTTATATAGTATTTAGACATAGGCTAAAGCGTTGATATGACTGGATTTATAAGATTCAAATATGTCAAAATGTTATTTATCCATGTCAAAATGTTAATTTATCCATGTCAAAATGTTAATCAAATATGTCAAAATGTTAATCAAATATGTCAAAATGTTAATCAAATATGTCAAAATGTTAATCAAATATGTCAATTTAAATTGCTTTGACATATTTAATATTGGATTATATTATATGATATGGAGGATTAATTTATGGATGATAATCAAACAATTTTAATGAAAAATAATGATTTAATTAGGGCAAAATATTCATTAACAACTACTGAAAATAAAATTTTACAATTAATTTTAATTAAATCTCAAAAATTAGGAAAACATATTTTACATTGTGATATTCATATAGATGAATTTAAGAAATTAATAAGTAGGCCTAATGATAGAAAAAAAATAAATATAGATAAAATACTAAATGCTTTAATAACTAAACAAATATTTTATAAGATTGGAACTAAAGAAGGGGATAGTTGTTTTATTGCATATAAAGAATTTGATATAAAAACTAAAATATATACTATTCACGCTCATTCTAAAATTTATGAATTATTATTTAATTATCTTAAAGGATATACACCTATTAATTTAGAAATATTTTTTAGCTTTAAAACTTTTGCAGCTCAAAGACTTTATGAATTAATTAGATTATGGAGCAATTCTAAACATACAATAAATTATAGTGTAACAGATATAAAAAAAGCTTTAATGATAAATAATACATCATATATAGAATATGGAAATTTTAAAAGAAGAATTATAATACCAGCTATAAAAGAATTAGAAAAGAAAGCAAAAATGAAAATTGATATAAAAGAACATAAGCAAAATAAAAAAGTAATATCAATTGATTTTATGGTTACTGACAATGATAAAAGGATATATTTCAAAGATAATGAAGCAAAAAAATACAATAACAAAGAAGGAAAAAATCCAATAGATAATTTAAACTTTAATAACTTTGACCAAAGAACTTATGATTATGATTCTTTAGAAAGACGATTATTAGGTTGGGACAAAGATTAAAATTAAAGAGCTGTAGTTTCTATTGTAGGATTTATAATAAAAAAAGAAGTAACAGAAGAAGATAAGTTAAGAGGTTTGAAATATGGAAGAAATAGAAAATATAATAATATTAAGAAAAAATTTAAATGCTGTAGACAATAGAATGTTTTATCTAATATCTTTATTAGCTAATCAATATGATAATGATAAAGCTATTAGTATTGTGCCTTATGCGACTATGAAAAAAATTATAAAAAGTAATGCAATAAATTTAGTTTCAAGATTTAAAACTGATGTTTCAAAACTAAATGAAAAGTTAGGAATTAATTTTTTGGAAGCTTATCTTTATAATAATAAAGATAATGTTTTTGTTATATATTCTAACTTAAATATTAGTATGACTTTTAATTCTTATTTAAAAGATTATGACACTAACGAACTTCAAAATTTTTTAAATCTTAAAAGTAGATATGCACAAACTATATATGAAATATTTAAATTAATATATCCTGAAAGAAAAACTATTACTATAAATGTAGACAAGTTAAAAGAATTGTTGATGGAAGATAATATTTTATATGGAGAATTAAAAAAAAGTTTAGATAGAGGGATTACAGAATTACAAGAAAAGAAAATAATTGATATAAAGATAATAGAAAATAAAGAAGGCCGAAAAGTAAAAGATATTAAATTTATAATAGATAGAAAGTAAGAGGTAGATATGTTAAAAAGCTGTAGCTTCTGTGGTAGGATTCATAATAGTAATGAAGTATGTAAGTATAAACCAAAGAGAACTAATAGAAGAGAAGTAACAGAAGAAGACAAGTTAAGAGGTTTAAATATATGGAAGAAGAAAAGAAAATATATTAATGAAAGAGATAATTATATTTGCCAATTATGTATAAGAAATTTATATAACACAACAAAGAAAATAAATACTGATATTATACAAGTACATCATATAGTATCTATTAAAGAGAATAAGGACTTATGGCTTGATGATGATAATTTATTATGTTTATGTTTTTATCATCATAAAGAAGCAGAATTGCACAATATAGATAGATATGAGTTAGAAAAGATAGCTAAAGAACAAAATTTGAAGGTTAATTTGTAGCCCCCCAGCTAAAAAGCTCACGAAAGCTACGGATTTCACCAG
>JBOFGT010000075.1:0-7537 GCA_051649265.1 Mycoplasmoidaceae bacterium | reverse complement strand
ATATGAAACAGATAAAAGGCTTATAGAAAAAATAAAAAATCTGGAACTTGAATATGATAGTGGTGGTTTTTTATATAAAGATGACTTCTTAAAATTTTTATTTTACATAATGGCAGAAATTAAAAATTTATTTGCTTCAATAATTAATGATATTGTTCCCGCAATTAATGTTTTATGAGAAAATTATGAAATTGAATTAGAAGAAGCAAGAATTACAGAAATAGAAAAAGAAGAAAAGCAAAAAGAATTATCGCTTATTGAAAAAATAAAAAATGTAAAAATACCTAAAAAAAATGATGTTGAAAAATTAAAAAGTATTTCTTTACCAAAAAATGAAGTTATTTTTGAAGTTTACGATGATTCCAATAAAGATTCAGAAAATAGTGAGATTATAATTGAAGAATATGATTTCTCAAATAATGAAAGTAATTGTAAGGATTTTGTCATTACGGAAAATGAAGACGAGTTTATTGAATGAGATGAAAATCCTAGCTCTAAATATAATTCTTATTCTAAAGAAGAAAATTCTGAATTAGAAGATGATAGTTGACTTGATGAAGATGGTGACAAAATTTCAAAATCTGTTAATCCATTTAATAATGAAGAAGATTTAGATTCAGAAGAGGATAGTTGACTTGATGAAGATGGCGACAAAATTTCAAAATCTGTTAATCCATTTAATAATGAAGAGGATTTAGATTCAGAAGATGATAGTTGACTTGATGAAGATGGTGACAAAATTTCAAAATCTGTTAATCCATTTAATAATGAAGAGGATTTAGATTTAGAAGATGATGGATCATTTAATGAGGAAGACTTAGAAAAATGAAATTCATCAGTTAATGTAAATGATGAAGAATTTGAATCTAAACAAAATGAAATAAATGAAAACAATTTTATTAATGAAACAGAAGATTTAATTTACAATAATTTGATTAATGAAATTAATGACATTGATGATGAAGAAACAATTACAAAAAACATGGATAATCTAATAAACGAAATAAAAGACTCAATCGAAAAAGAAAGTAATGATAATTCAAATGAAGAATCTGAATATTAAAAAATAAAAAATTAAATTAATTTTTTATTTTTTTATTGTCTTTATTAAAGTTAATCACACTTAATCATCTATATTTTTCAAACAATGTTTTAGGCTTTGGAATAAGTTTAAATTCTGAATTATCTTCAATAGCTTTATATTTATGAAATTTCATTTTAAATAATTTTTCTAATTCAATAACAATAAAGGGAATTATTGCCAAGCTGAATCCAACTAAATAAATATATCCATGAACAATATTATTAGCTGTTTTACCATTAAAAATAATATTGAGAATATTATTTTGATCTGCTTGTGATAAACCTGCTAAACCGCCTTCAAAAACTAATTCTGGTCTTTCACCAAATAATGAGCTAACTTGTGGAACTAAAGTAGAAATTAATACAATTATTAAACTACCAAAACAAGCTATTAAGACCCATTTAATATGGTTAAATTTTTCAATAAATAAAAGTTTGTGAGATGATATTGAAATAGACTTAGCAACACAACCCAAAGAAAGCGTTAAGAATGCTGCAACAGTACCATAATAAAATCTTAAACCAGGTGCTCCTGTATTAATTGCTATGAATGCTCCTAAAGTAAAAGCAATAATAGTTAAAATACCATTAATTAACCCTAAAATAATTATTTTAATAATAAGTCCATTAGCAAAAATACTTTCGTATTTACTACGAGGTCTAAATTTCATTAGTTCATCAGAAGTTCTTTGAGTTCCCAATGCTATTCCTGGCAAAGTCTCAATAACAACATTGGTTATTAATATTTGAATCGTAGTCAATGTTGTTTGAAATTTAATTTGTCTGTTTATTTCATTAGCCATATCTAATGTTAATTTAAATGAGTTAAATATACCTGGATCTATTCTTCCTCACAACAAACCAACATTAGGATCTTCAAAGATAATGTAAAATAAAAACATACCTAATAATATTGAAATTACTGATGCAATATTGGAACTAATTAAAAATTCTATTATTCTAATAATATTTTGATAAATCCCTCTACCTGATCTAACTGAAGAAACAATTGTAGAAAAGTTATCATCTGTTAAAACCATATCAGCTGCACCTTTAGATACATCTGTTCCAGTTATTCCCATTGCACAACCAATGTCAGCAGCCTTTAATGCTGGTGCATCATTAACTCCATCCCCAGTCATTGCAACAACTTGATCTAATGATTGTCATGCTTTAACAATTCTTATTTTATTTTCAGGAGATACCCTTGCATAAACAGAATATTTTTGAATATTTTTTATTAAGTCATCATCAGATAATTCATCTAAATCATTTCCAGTAATTGCTAAATCGTTATTATTCATTATGCCTAGGTTTTTAGCAATTGCAATAGCAGTGTTTAAATGATCACCAGTAATCATTACTGGTTTTATTCCTGCAGATTTACATATTTGAATAGAATGTTTTACTTCTTCTCTAGGAGGATCAATCATTCCGATTAATCCCATAAATCTTAAATCTTTTTCAATATCTTTTGAATGAATTTCTTTTGGAAGCTTGCCTTTTATTTCTTTATAAGCAACAGCAAGAACTCTAACAGCACTATCACTTCATCTATTGTTAATTTCTTTTAATTGTTTTAAATCAATATTTTTACATTTAGAAAATAATACATCAGGTGCGCCTTTAACAATAGCAATTTGCTTTCCATTTATAATATTGATAGATGTCATCATTTTTCGATCTGAATCAAATGGTATATCATGTACTCTTTTATGATCTTCATCCCATTTATCATCGTCATAACCTTTTTTGATTGCAAATTCTGCAATTGCAATTTCTGTAGGATCTCCAATTAGAACATTGCCCTCATCACTTTCCTCAATTACACAATCGGTGCATAATGTTGCATATTTAAGTAAATCTAAATGTTCTTTTGATAATTTTTCTGCTTTATCATTATTTACATCTTCTATTTTTGATTTGGGAACTCACATTTTAATAACGGTCATTTTATTCATAGTAAGTGTTCCTGTTTTATCTGAACAAATAACAGCTGTTGAACCTAATGTTTCAACCGAAGATAATTTTTTTATTAAACCATTTTGATCACTCATTCTTTTTACACCAATTGCTAAAATAATATTAACAACTGTATTTAATCCTTCAGGAATTGAAGCTGTAGCTAATGATATAGCTAAAATAATTGAAGGTGGGAATGAATCAAAACCATATTCAATAACATTTTCAATAACTAATAAAGAAAATATGAAAGAAATCATTGTAATAAAAATTCCAAATAAACCAAGTTTCTGACCTAATTTATGTAGTTTATGTTGTAATGGAGTTTTTAATAAATCAGTATCTGAAAGTAAATCAGCAACTTTTCCTATTTCAGTTAAGTTACCAATTCCTATTACTATTCCAGTTCCTCTACCATTTATAACATTACAACCAGAAAATATATGATCAAATTTACTTCCAATAGGAGAAGAAGCATTTGATTTTTTTGTATGATCTTTATCAACAGGCATTGACTCACCTGTTAATGTAGCTTCAATACATTTTAAATTTGAAGAATCAATTAACAAACAATCTGCAGATATCATATCCCCTGCTTCAACCGTAATAATATCCCCAATTGTTAACTCATTTGAAGAAATCAGATTCATTTTTCCGTCCCTGAGAACCTTACTCTTAGGTGAAGACATTTTTTGAAGGGCTTCAATAGCATTATTAGATTTATATTCTTGAATAGCACTAAAAAATGCATTTACAAAAACTATTAATAATATTATTAATGATTGTGAATATGCTAAAATATCTGGATTACTTGGATCTTCAATGTGTTGATAAATTGTTAAACCTAATGCAAACAAACCTGCAAATAAAAGCAAGATAGACATTATTTCTTTTAGTTGACCAAAAAATAAATAAATAATGTTTTTTCTTTTAATTTTTTTTAATGTATTTAAACCAAACTTCTTTTGTCTTTCAGAAACTTCTTCAGTTGATAATCCAACTTTGATATTTGTATTTAAATAATTGTTTTTATCGGAGGGTGTTGTCTCTTTTTGATTTATATTTTTCATCTTATCTTTCACTTAAAATTAAAATAATTATAACAAATAAAAACAATATTTTAATAACATTATTTTAATAATTTTTTTGCAATTTCATAATCTTGATAACTAGTAATTTTGAAATTTAAACTTTCGCCTTGAACAATAAATACTTTTTCTTCTGATATTAAAGCTAATGTTCCAAGATCTGATTTATTAAATATTTTTTTATCTCTATTTTTTATAATTTTATTTATTTTTTCATATGTAAAAGTTTGTGGTGTTTGAGAACAAAATAATGATTCTCTATCTAAAACATCAATTACACTTTCATTTTTATATTTATAAACTGTATCAGGAGAGTATATTCCAGTTAATACACATTTATTTTTCTTACAACTTGCTATGTTTTCTTTTATGATCTTTGAAGTAACAAAAATTCTATTTGCATCATGTGTTAAAACTATATCATTTTCATCTATCTTAAAATTTTTTTTTATAAAATTTAAAGCATTTAGTATAGATTGATTTCTTGAATTACCACCAATACAAAAATATAAAAAATTACTTCCGCATTTGTATTTTTGGAATATTTCTTTTGCTTTTAATAGTTGATCTTCTCTAACTACTATTATTAATTTATTGATTTCCTTGTTATTAATAAATTTGGAACATGAATGCTCTAGAATAGTTTTATTGTTTATTTTTAAAAATTGCTTTGGTGTTTTAGTATTTGTTCTAAGGCTAATTCCAGATGCTAAAATAATTGCTATATTCATAATTAACTAATTTTTTCAGTTTTATTTTTTATTGTTTCTATTTTAAAATTCTCTATTTTATTTTTTATTGTTGATATATGAGTTTGAATAACTATTTCTATTGCAGATTTTATTTTTTCTGAAGAACTTTGTATTTTTATTATTTCTTTTTCTATTTCTTCACATTTCTTATTTATATTTTTAAGAGAATTTTCTAATATTTCATTTTTCATTTTTTCAAATTCATCTTGAATTTCTTGTTTATTCTTAAAATTTAATTCATCCTTTTTTATTTCTTGTGTCTGATTTGAAATATATTCTATCAAGGATAAAAAAATCATTAAATAAGCAGGTCTTATTACAAACATATTTTCATAATCAGATACTTTTTTAATCAAAAAAGTATTTTCTGGTTCTAATTCACTAACTAGAATGGCATATTCATAATTTAATTTTATTCTTTGTCTGTTTAATTTTTCATAATGCTTACTATTTTTAGTTTTACCAGTTTCAGATTCTGTCTTAGCTTCAATAACAGCTGATCCAAGAATTTCCTTATTTGGGCCATAAACAAAAAATTCAAAATCTGCCATAGTGTTATCATTTAGATTAGTTGATTTAGTTATTTTTTTTAGATTAACTTTATCATTCATTGGAAAGTACTCATCAAATTCTTTTAAAATTCATGTTTCTAAATCTTCTCCAATAAGCTTGATATTTTTATTATTTCTTCTTTCTAAATCTTTTTTTAGATTTTCTATTTCAGCCTTAAGAACAATTACCTGTTTTTGATTTTCAATAATTGATTCCTTCTTTATTAGTTCAATAGAATTTTCTAATTTTTTTATTTGATCATTAAGATCGGTGACTTTTTGGTGGTTTTCAATAATTAAATCTTTTTTTGCTAAACCAATTTCTATTTTGGCATTTGAAATAATATTTTGTTCTTTTTCTTTATATTGTTTTTCTATTATTTCTATTTTTTCTTTGTAATCAGATGAATCTTTTTCAAAGATAGATAATTTTTTTATTAGTTCAGAATACTCTTCTGATGCTTTAAATGCATTTTCTCAATTTTTCTTTTCCACTAATAGTATTTCGTCAATTCTTTGTTTAGCAATTATATCTATTTTTTCATTAAATTCTTTTTTAATATGATCTATTGAAAAGGCTCCTATATCATCCAAACAAAAATAGTCTCCTTTTTTTGCATCTTCTTCCACAAAAAACTCATTTTTTTGTAAATCTTTTACTTTTATATTTATTTTTTTAGACATATTTTTAATACCTTTTTACATATTTTATAAAATTATATATTTAATAGTTATGTATTTTTTATAAATTTCTATTTTTGTTTTATAATTATTAAATAGAATAAAAGAAGGATAATTTGAGAACAATAAATAAGGAACACTTTAATTTACTTTTGATGTTTAAAAAAGAAAGATCACATGCTGAAGATAAATTAAATATATCATTAGGTATTTTATTTTTTTCTCTTACTTTTGTAGCAACTTTATTTAATCAATTAGGATGAACATATTTTATATCGCTAATAGTTCTTATAATTTTAGAGATATTATTTGTTGTGATTTTTTTATTACCTGAATTTAAATATAAGAGAATAAAACATAAATATAAATCAATTGATGATAATTTTAACATATATAGTTGACAAGATTGAACTACTTATAACAAAAATGAAATTCAAATAAAATATGATATTGATATTGATATATTAAAACAGATAATGATTAATATTAATATTATTAGAAGAAAATACTTAGCTTTTCAAATATTTGCATCATTCATGTTTATAGATATGATTCTAATTATCATTTTTCTTTGTTTAAAGAATATGTAAAAAAAATACAAAAAGAAAACTACTAAATTTAGTAGTTTTCTTTTTGTCTATTTATATTAACTTGATTTTTTGAATAATAAGCTTTATTTATTTCTTTAAATGTTAGATCCAAATCAATTGCTAACTGGAAAAGTTTTTTAATAAAATTCTTAACTTTTTTATCACTATTCAATGAACTAACATTTGAGATTAAATCTGTAAATGACTTAGATAATTGAATATTGTCTTTTTTTTTCTTTGGTAATGGTTTTAATGAAAACTTCATTTCTTTTATTCCATAAAAAAGACCAATTGAAAGAATGAAGTGCAAACAATCTACAAACTCATCTAAAATTATATCTTTTTCACTAGATTTTTTTAAAGATCAAAATTTGAAACATCTAACTTCATTACATAATTCAGATAGCTCAACTATTAAAGCTAATCTTTTTCTTGATATTAAACTTTTTTTTAAAAGTTTATGTTTCTTTTCTATAAAATCGTCTAATTCAATTTGTGTTAAAATTATTTCATTTAAATCTACAATCATATGTACCTTTTCAAATTTATTATAAAATAAAATACTATAGTTATTAATAAAATAATATCTTTTCACAATATAGTAAAAAATTAAAGATAATTTTAAATATTCCAATTAAAATAATAAAATTTTTATAAATTTAATACTACAAATTAAAAAACCATATTAATATGGTTTTTTAAAACAAAACTATTTTTTAGGTACAACTGGTGGTACTGGTCTATTTCCGGGTGTAGGAGGACCAACTGGAGGTTTTGGACTTCCAGGAACTGCTGGTCCACTTGTTGTAGAAGGACCTGGAGTTACAGAT
>JBOFGT010000074.1:0-13453 GCA_051649265.1 Mycoplasmoidaceae bacterium | reverse complement strand
ATGACTTTGTAGATTATTTTGAAATAGGAAAAGAATATAGTGATGGAGAAATATTTGAATTTGTTAATGAATTAATATCAGTAAAAGATAAAGATAGTGATATACTATTTAATAATGTTGTTGATAAGGTTGTAGTATTAAAACAAGCAAAAAGAACTACAGCAAGAACTATGGAATTACCTACATTACAAATTATATTAAAAGAAAGATTTTATAATAAAACTGATATTGTTTTATCAAGTAACGTCATAATTAATATTAAATAATATGAAACAAAGTAAAAAATATGCTAAAGCAATAGTTGCATTAGATAGATGAAAAAAAGAACAAATTAAAAAGGGTTTAGATTTTGAACCTACTTACTCAATTAAAAAAGAGCAATTTAAAAAAAGATATTTACAAAAGGATAGAAAACAATATGACTAAAAAAGAGATATATGATATGATGTATGATATGTTATGTGATATCATTGATGAAGTAGATAATTATAGTTTTATTGATATATTTGATAGAACAAAAGAATTTGAATATAATGATGAACAATTTATAATGATGATTACATTTGAAAAGAAGGAGAAAGATAATGAATAAATTAAATGATTTATGATATATTGATAATGCAATGAATAAACATTGAGATTGTGGCTGTAAATTATGCAAACAAATAATAAAAAATTATCAAAGTATTAATGAACTACTTTTAAAACATGATCATAAATGAGAACAACAAATATCAAAAGAGGAAAACAATGAATAAAAAAGAATTAAGAGATAGTAAAGATATCTTTTTAGAATTACAACAAATATATAAAGAGACACCAGAACATAACTATATAGCAAGGAACATATTAAGAACATTTGGAAAAATTTTAAGAGGGGATGAAATTGATGAACAAATTTATATATTAGATATGTGAATAACAAGATTAAAATGAATACTTGAGGAGGAAATGTTAGGTGATGAAAATACACCTTATGAGTGTGTTAAAGAAACAATAGATGATTGATATAGTTGATTTAATAAATGTTAAAAATATAAGGATAAATAATGGAGAGGTTAAATAAAGATGTAAAGATATTTGCTTGTGATTTTGAAACAATTACAGAAAATAGAATGGAATTAAATAACCTTGATGATACTGATGTCCATTTATGGAGAGTAGTTAATATATATGATGAACATGAACATTATGAAGGAACTTGTATAGATACATTTATGAAATTTATGCTTGAGAGTGGAGGAAGTAAATTATTATACTTTCATAATTTAGGTTATGATGGAAGTTATATAATACCTTCACTTTTTGATTACAAACTTACTTTTATTAATCATATGTCTAAAAATGAAAAGAGATATAACATATTCAATATATTTCAAACCCCTACAGGTAGAAAAATATATAGTATGAAAATAAGATATAGGACTAAAAAATTAGGTAAGAAAACAATAACCATATATGATAGTTTAGCAATATTGAATTCATCAATAGATACATTAGGTAAGTCATTAGGAATGGAAAAACATAATGACCATACAAAAAAGAGTGGATTTTATGATATAGACCCTACATGGTATAAAAAAGATTATATGGATGCACCAGAACTATGAAGGGAATATATAGAGAGAGACACCATAATACTTGCAAGAAGTTTAGTTAAATATTTTGATAGTATTATTAAGATACAAGAGGAATTAGGAATAAATAAAAAATATATATCAAGTCCCCAGAAAATTTTAACTATAGGAAGTATGTTTAATACTATTACAAAGAATTACATGTATTTGATCAAAATGAATTATAAAAGAGATTGTAGAACAACATTAGAGGATTATGGTAGAGCAAGTATTTATTACAATGGGGGTTTAACTACATTTAACAAGGATTATCATATAGTAGGGGATATTACTAATGAAAAGATGAAAAGGTTTGTTAAAAAGCATGAAAAGGGGATTGGTTTGGATATTAATTCATCATATCCACATCAAATGACTAAACCCTTACCTTATGGTAAATTAAAGGATGGACCACATAGATCCCCAAAGCAAGAAGGGATTAAGTATTATACATTTTACAAAATAAGATTTTCAAGTTGTTTAATAAGGGAAAAATATAAGGGATTTGTATGTCTTAAAAATAATTGTAGTTGATATGAAGGTGTAGATAAGAAAAGAAAACATTTTGGGGATACCCATAAGTTATATATAAGTTTTCTACATCCTAAAGCAAATAAAGAGAAGTATGAAATGTATTATTTAAAATGTGAGTGAGATATCATAAGTCAAATATATGAATTTAAAGATGTAGAGGTTATTGTTGATTTTCATTTTAAAGCAAAACCATATTTAAAGAATTTGATTGATGAAATTTATAAGGTGAGATTAGATTGTAAATCAAAAGATGATAAAGCAGGGGTACATAATTATAAAATATTAATGAATAGTGGATATGGTAAATTTGCAAGCAAACCAGAATTTGATACCATACATTTTGCATCTGATGATGAAATAGAGGATATTATTGATAATGGATTAATCATTGAACACTATGGTGAGAAATCATACCATTATACAGGGGACATAATGGAGAATAGAGTAGGTGGAATGAGAGGAATTAAATTAAAGAGAGATATTCCTGCTGTAAGAATTGTAAATGTTGCAATAGGAGCAGTAATAACAGCACTTGCAAGAACTCAATTAATGAGTGAAACAAAGAAGTACATGGATTTGGGTTGTAAATTTGTTTATGGAGATACAGATAGTATTTATTTCATAGCACCTAAAGAATTAGAGATTACTACTGATGAAATTAATTTAGGTGGATGAAAACTTGAAAAGAGATTTGTAGGTATATTTGTGGATAGAGCAAAAAGATATAGTTGAATAGAAGTTGATGAAAATGGAAAAGAGACAAGAATTAATAAATGTGCAGGAGTAGGTATTAATGCTACTAATGATGAGATGTGAAATGTAGATATTATAGAACAAGCAAAATTAGCAAGGAAGTTTAGTAAAACAGGTAAGATTATTTTAACAAGTAGAGATATCATATTAAGTAAAGAAAATAGAATGGAGGAAATCAATGAGTAAGAAACAAGGTGTAAATGATATATTAAAACTTTTGAAACAAGGGTTAAAAGAGAGTAAGGAAAGAGATATAGCAATATTAGGTGAATATAATGAACAATATAAATATATAGAGGAAAGATTAAATTGGATTAAAGAGGAAAGAGAATTTTTAAAACAATATAAAGCAGATATAGCACCTGATACAAGGAAATATACTAATAGATTAATAAGGGAGACCATAAGGGATACAGCAGAGAGTTTTGGAAAAGAAATAGGAATAATTAATTTAGCACCTAAAAATAGTAAATCCACTGAATATTGATTAAGTAAATCAGCAATATCAATGGAACAATTATCTGTTATGAGGAATACAAGAGAGGAGGATTTTGAAATATTTGATAGTATCATGCAAAATGCTGGTGGATTTTATGCATTCAAAAGAAAGTACCCCCCTAAAGTAGCAGAATTAGCAATAGAGTATAATGTGAATATACAGGAATATGAGGATTGATTGCAAGATAAAGAGATAAGAGATTATGAAATGGTTGAAACAGCAAGAATGGAAAAAGCAAGAGAACAAACAAAAGCAGCAAGACAAACAAAAAAGATAAAGAAAACAGTAGGGGATATTGATGAATTATTAAAACAAGACAAAAGAAAAAAGTAGTTGTATATACAACTACCTTTTTTATAACATCAAACCTAATTCTTGGTGTATCCTTAAAATCTTTAATCCTTTTAACATTAAATCAGATAAATTATCTCTATCCATGATCCTTCATAACTTGATTAAATCATTTCTAAAAAAGTCCTCTAAATCTTGTAAGAATTTTTCATCCATTAATTTTAAATATTGATTTTCTTGCACATCAATACTTAATAATCCATAGCATAATATATCTTTATTTTGTTCTGCTCCTTCTACATAGTATCCTTTATTATTTTGATAAAAATTAAAATAATTACCTCTAAACATTACTTGAAATACTAATTCTTTTTCTATACCATCAAATTCCTTCTTTGATATCATCCCTTTCTTACTTTCCATAGCAACATTGTTATCTATATAATCTTTTAGTTGCTTACTATATTTAGTGAATAATCCTACTTGCTTTTGTTCTTTTCTTAATCCTGTAAAACATCCACCAAAATTAAAATATGCAAGTCCTTCCTCAATATTGATATAATATTTAGTATCTTTTGATATATTAAAACTCTCTGCAATTATATCTGCACCTGCTTCATTATTTCCAAATAAGTAAAAATATATTCCTTTTTTATCTCTTTGAAATGTGGATATAAACCTTCCTAACATAGGGAATTCCATTTTCCTTTGTCTTTCACTCAATGGTGTCTTACTTCTATACTCATCAAAAAATAAATACTTATATCCCTTAAATTGTTGTCCATTTGACTTTTCTAATCCTGTTCCTAAAAAAGTACTCTTACCTACTACAATATCAGGATAATCTCTTAATCTATATCTCTTACCCTCATATTTAAAAAGGATGTTATCAACATTATTATATTCACTATTCATTTCATCTTGGTTTTCCTTACTTCTAAAAATAATAACAAATCTATCCTCAATCTCTTTCTTATCATCAGGATGATCATTATTTCATTCAACTACTTCCTTAATCTTTTTACAACATTCATTTAACATCCTTAATAGTTCTGTTGTCTTACCTGTATTCTTGTCTATATTTATCATATACATTCAAATATTATCTTTAATAAGTTTTCCATTCTTATCACTTCATATAGCATCTTGGAATGTAAAATATTTTAACTTTTTCTTTTTAAGTCCTTCATAGTCAAATGATATTATATCTTTTTTCATTATTTAATTCCTTCATCTCAATTCTGCTTACTATAATCTTTTATTTTTCCTTTAGGTGTATTTCATAACCTTACACCTATATTAAATTTTTCTCTAAAATAGTTAAATACATATGGGTTCAATTTAGGTTCAAGTATAGCAGTTGATATATCTTGCACCTCTCAATAATTAAAATACTTTCTTTTAACTAATTCTCTTATATTCATATTATACAATTGATTTCCACTAATATAACCCATTCTATTAACATAATCACTATACCCTTTTAATGTGGATACTGTGGGAAGTTCAAGGTATCAAAAACTTGTGGAACCTTGTGGATTATTATATTGAAATATATTATCCACTACACCATTATTAATTTCTCTTTCATAACTTGATATACTACCATTTAACATCTTGTCTGGTGAATTAAATAAATCCTTTTGTTGTGCAGTTATATTTTTTAATTGTTGTTGTGCATTAAAATTTGATTGTGCAACTTGTGTCTTTACTTTTTCTTTATTTAAATGGGATGAAACACCTGCAATAGTTCCTGCAAGACCACCACCTGCAATAGCACCTGCTACACCCCCCATTTCCATACCTTTACTTGCTCCAGCATAAGTAGCACCTGCAAGTGTAATTAATCCATTTCATTTTACAGTATTCATTGCATTAGTACCCAATTTTTTAGTGAATTCAATATTCTTTTCAGCACCATATATACCTGTCTCTAATGAGTTCTTATTGTTTTGTATATAATTTGAATAACTATCACTTACACTTGCTTTAGTATTATCAAAATTAAATGAATAAACACCTTTTAAATTACTTAATGTAAGGGGAAGTTTATTATCACTTGTAGCAATAATCCTTTCATATAATCCACCCATATGATATTTAGAATAAATAATAATATTTTTTATTTCACCTAATTCATTGAAATAATTATACTCTTTACCATTCCTTATTAATGATGTCTTATAGCAATGAGACATTCATATTTGGGGTTCTAATAAATAATTATAATTATCATCATTAATATTAATACTTGGAATATCAATATCTTTATAATCATCATCAAGTATTTGATTTGTTGTCTTAACTAATTTTGTTTTAGTCAAATCATTCATACATCAATCATTTATTCATAATTCATCTTTATCAGGTTGATCTAATGATCCATCAACTCCATCATATATGTAAAATAATTCATTAGCAGTTTCACCTGTTAGTTTATTTTTAAAATATTTAATACTTGGTGCATCATTCATAAATGGACTTCCACTAAATGTAAATACTGTTTTAAAATTGATTTGTATATTTCCACTAAATCTAATGTCAGGTACATTAATGCAATAACATCATATAGGTGTAGTAGTATTTGATGTAATCTTAATATCAACAGGTCTTCAACTTAATTTATCCATAAGGGTACTTAATGGTGTCTTACTATCAATATTAATACTATCATTAGTTTGATATCCTACATATTTTTCAATATCTATTTCAACATCAAAATTACTCATTGCTGCTTGTACTTTAGGGGGTATAAAATCTTTTTCATTTATCCTACTTACAAAATTACTACTATCTTTATCTTGTAATGCTACAGGACTTGCTTTAATAGCATATGATGTACCACATGTCTTATCTCATACATAACTCTCTTTTTTTGTATTCTCATTGATTTCATATGTTTGATATGGTTTTTGATTAACAGCAATATATTTATATGGTGAATTATAAAAGAATTTATGATATCTTGGACCTACTACATTTATTTGTACTCTTACTGATCCTGAATTATATTTAGTTCCTACACTCTCATATTTAACAATATCTCCATTCTTATCCCTTCCTATTCTAATCATTTCATCCTTTGCATTTCCATTAGTAAAATATACAGATCTATTTGTATAGTTTCCATTTTTACTATCTTTAACATTAACATATGTCCCTCTATCTAAATCAGATACAGTATATATACATTCCTCTTGTAAGATATTTGCTCTTACACCATAAGTAGTTAAATTAGAAAAATCACCATCAATATTTCATACATCCTTATTTTTAGAATAATCAAAATATCAATTAGTACCTATTTTCTTATATCTCTTATCTGTATATCTATTTGCTACAAAACTTCCCTTAATAGTAGTGAAAAATTCCTCATGGAATGTAGTTCATAAATCAAGTTCAATTGAAATTGTAGTGGATGTCTTATTTTCACTTATATTATTAATTGATACTGATCTTACAAAATAATAAAAAGTTTTATTATTATTTACATTCACAAATGAAATATAAGTATTAGAAAATAATTTATCACTATGAATATTGATTTCACCAGCAAATAAACTATCCCCTATAAATCCACAACCCTTAATCTCTTTAGGATTTAATGTCTTAAAATAATCATCTCTTGTTTTTATAATATTTTCACTATCACTTAATGATGATGATGTATCAAAAAATAAGGGTACATCAATACTCTCCTTATCTCATGGGACATTATTATATACTGTTATTACCTTATTCTTTATCATGTTTTACTCCTTCATTTAACATAGCAACTATATACTTTGTAGCATCTTTTCTTGTTTTAAAAGTTTTCTTTGCAAGGGATCCACTTACAATAAAAGTATTTTTGTATTCAACCATTTTAAACTCAAATACATTACTTGTATCTATTTTGTTCCTTACTTTTTTATCTATCCTTAATCTTATAAATTCTTTTAGTTTCATAATTAACCTCCTTATAATTCACCAATGAATATAAAAAAACTATAATTTACAATTGTTTTATCATCATCAATATCTATAAATAATATATTGTTATCCTTATCTCATCCAACAAATGCATGATTTTCATTGAGTCCAAACCCTTTATTTGTCTCTGATAAGAATTTTAAAAAATTAAGATTTATCCATGTTCCTGTTATATACACCATCTTTGATCCTTCTAACTCTACTTCAGCATTTATATATATATTTTTATAATCTTTTAAATTTTCAAAAATAAATTTACCAAATATTACATTATTAGCATCTACATCAACATATTCTCATACTGGTTTTTTATTAATATAATCCATAATTGCTTTATCTGCATTATCAACATATAATTTACATGTAGCACTTGTGTCTTCTTTTGGGGTTTTAGTTAAATCAACTATTTCATTACCTCTCATAAATATATATTTTGTATTTATTCTTAAACTATCATGTATTGTCTTTGATCCATATATATTCTGATCTCCTGTAAGTTTTACATTCTCTTTATCTAAATTATCTACATATGCTTTATCAACATCACTTGCTGTAGTTATTTTTACTAATCCTTTTTTGGATATGTTTTTATTTAATCTTTTATATATCATAATATCTCCTTATTTTATTTTACTCTTTAATAATTTAATCTCTGTTTTTAATTCATCAATGTAAGGAAGTATTCCAGCAAATTTATCATCTACATATTGTTTATTAGTTGCTTGGTTTCCACTTGTTGGTGTTGCTACTTCGTGTATAGTATTGTTTCCACAATAGATACCATTAGAATAGATTATAAACCTTGAACTACCATCACCAATATAGTTTCTAGCATTTGCTCTTCTTAATTCATAAGGAACCTTTTTAGTTAGTTCATCATCAATATAAGATATTGTTAGAGTATTGCTATCATTAATAGCGGTATTTGTTTCTTGCTTTGTGTATGTATCTAACTTATCACTTTTAAGTTCTAATAAAGCATCATTCTCCGCTTTTGTATAAGCATCTATTCTTATACTACCTATCATATCTACAACATACTTCTTATTAGCAGCATCATCATTATCTCTTGGTGAATTTGGAATTTTAGGTCATTTAGCAAATGTCTTAACTCCACCTATAGTTTCATCACTCATCTTATCTACTAAATTTGTTGTATCTACCTTAATATTAGTAATCTCATTATCTGTATATAATTTTGATGATATAACAGCAGCATTAAATGTCTTATTATCATTTTCATCTACATATGCTTGATCTACTCCACCTTGTGGAATACTTGCTATAGCATTATCAACATATACTTTACTTGCTTTTTCTAAATTTAGTTTTTCAAGTTCAGGTCCTATTGGATCTATCCTTCTATTAGTATTATCATTTCTAAAATCAGCATAGTCCTTACAATCACTTCTTACATTTTCATCTTTAAAATCAATTTCCTTTTTTTCATAAGTATCAATACTTGAAATATATACATCACTATAATCACTTGCTACTGTATTTGTCTCTATTAAAAATTTTTGGAAATCATCATTTCCTGTAAATGGAATAACTTGATGTGCATACTCACTACTATATTCTATATCAGGGATGTTATCTATCTTTTCATCAATTAAGTCATTTGTCTCATCTTTTGTATATACATCTTGTGGGGTACCTCCACCTCCACCTGTTGATGAAATAACATTATCTTTTATAGTAATATTATCTCCTGCAATTAACTTATCTTGCTTATTACTTATATCATCATTAAATTCATTAATTAAGTCATTAATATTATCAACTAAATTATTTATATCTTTTTGATTTTGTAATCCTAAATAAGGGACATCACTAACATATTCACCTGTAGTGAATTGAGTACTTGCATGATCAATATTTTCATTACTATTTGATGTTTTAAAATTTAAAAAGTATTGTTCAAAATGACTTAAAAATTCTATAAATGTATTATTAAAATTTGCTAACTTTTGTGCTCTAAACTCTCTTGCTAAATTTCTTTGTGTCCCTGTTATTTTATTTTTTAGTTTTGTTCTTTGACTTTGATTAATTGGTAAATCATCTAAATCAGTACTATATGTAATATCATCTGGGGTACTTGCTATTCTTGTTTCATCTGATCCTTCACTTTCATTTTCATCAAAATTTCTAAAAAATTCATTACTTATTTCTGCTCATTTTAATTTAGCAAAATTTAAATCTTGGTTATACTTGCTTGGGTATTTATCTATATAAATTAATTTACATTTTGACTTTAATAGTTTATCACTTTTTAAATTATGTGAAAAATCCCCTAAATGGTCATTTAGTAAATTATATATTCTCCTTTGCTCAAACTCTGTTCCTAATCATTCAGGATTATTAAAATCATCTTTAATTGGATTTATTATATCTTGTTCTCATATTTCTCATGTGGGAAATATATTAGTAAATGTTTTCATCTCATTCTCCTTGCTGTGTCTCTTGTTCTTTATTATTTTCTTGTGTATCTCTATCTTTTACTATTTCTATTACTACACCATTATCATTTAAAAATTTTTCTAATCTTTTTAAATTTCTCATAATAGTTTCCTCATAAGCATTTGTATTTCTATCACTTACTTCAAACTCTGCATTAATATTTCTCTCTGCTTTAATTGGTTGTGCAGATCCAGTCATACCTATACTATCTCTTAAAAATTGTAAATATTCCATTGCTGTTTTAACATTCATCCCATCAGATGTTGTTTTAAACTCCTCTAAAATATTCATATCCCCTGTCCCTATTTTCTTACCAGAATATATTTCAGGATTAGACATTATTACAAATGCACTATCAGTATCCTCAATAGAATTATGTAAATCTGATGCTACTTGTTCATCTCTATTTTGTAATCTTAATAAAAACTTCTTATTTGCTATTCTCATTGATAAATCAATTTGATTATGGGTTCTTATCATTCTCTCTACAAATGGATATGCTCATACAAAAAATGAATATGATGTATTATTTCAATTTATAAATACACCTTGGAATGGTTCTACACCATTTCCACTATACAATTTAGTTTCATTATCATAAGTAAATTCAATTTCATTAAATGTCCTTGTACTTGATGAATTTGTAATATATCAATCTTGTAATGGTTTTACACTTATTTTCTCTATCTCTTGGTATATGTTTTTTTCCACTTTACATACATTGTAGAATTCAAACTTATCTCCAGTGGGGTTTTGCTTACTCACAAATATATTACCTGTTAAAATAAGATTTGTGAAAAATTGATTTTCTTGCAATAACAAACTTTCATCATCAGTAATAAACTTAAATGTTCCTGCTAACTCTGATATGATATTTAACATTATTGCTGTGTCCATATCACTTGTTGTCTTTTCACCTATTGCTTTTTTGATTTTATTTATATTTAAACTTTCTTTTATGGGTAAAACTGCTTGTGGAAGTCCAAAACTATTTTTATCTATTTTTTTCATAATATAAAAAAGGTAAAATTAATTACCTTCTCCTTCTACTATTTCATTAACTTCAACTTCAACTTCATCTTTTGCTTTTGATTTTTTACTTTTAGTTTCTACATCTGCTTTTGTTGCTTTTGTATTTGTTCAAGTAAATTTTAATCCATTTGCAAATGGTACTGTTGTGAATGTAAAATCATAATGGAAATCTAATACATTTTGTAAGTTATTTGGGTAAAATGTTGTAAATTGTCCTGTATAGTATTTATACATACCCATACACTCTTTACTTAATAAATACATGCTACCACTTGGAATATCTAATTCTATAACTTGTGCAAACATTTCTTTAAAATTTAAAAAATATTCAGGGTGGAAAATATCACTACTTAATTTCTTAATACTCTCACTATCTTTAATACTCATAATTAAGATACCATTTGTTTTGATATCTCATGAATTCATTAATGGTGGGACACCTGTTGCAATATCTGCTCCATCTGTCTTACTCCCAATGTTTCATTTATCACTTTCAGCACTCTCAATTAATCTTACTTTCTCTCTAATAGTTGTAATCATATCTAATGTAGTTTTATTACCTAAATTAACAACATGGTTATTAACAAATGTTTTAACAGGTTCAATGAATGCTATTACTTCAGGAGTTAAAAATTCAGTAGTAGTAGCACCAAATATATATTTAAAAGCATTTAACTTCTCAAAATAATGTGCATCCCTTACTTTCTTATCTTGTCCTGCAATAAATTGTGCATAACCTTCACCATTTTGAAAATATTTTTTATTTTCTAAAACACTATAAGTATTTTGTACTTGTCTTTCTATTCTACCTTCTGTTTTAGTTTGATATCTTTGCTTTATTGCTTTTCTTGTAGGAACAAATCCTTCTTGTCTTTCTCCACTAATTAAATGTCCTTCAGCAAGATGTCTAATCTTATTACCAAATTCAATTTCATCTTTTTCAAAAGCATCAAATGGACTTACTCCACCTTTTAACATATCTCAAAAATATGATTTACTAAACATTGTATCATAGACATTAGTTATTGACTGTGCAATTTTACCTAATTGACTTTTTGTATTTGTAAGTTTATTTAGTCCTTTTTCCTCTATTTCATTTTGTAATTTATTAATTATTTCTTTACTCATATTTTATTTATCTCCTAATTCAATTATAAATTTATCAAACTCTTTGTTTTCATCTGTATCAGTTTGCTCTACAGGTTTTGAATTCTCTTTGATTTTAGTTTCAGTAAGTTTTGTCTTTTCTAATTCTACTTGTTGATTAACTAATTCCTCTACTAAATTCTTAAATTCATCTTTTGATAACTCAAGTTTGTTGCTTTTCTTTTCTGGTTCATTCCCAAAAAGTTTCTTTAATGCATCAATACTCATAATTCCTCCTATGGGATTATCTCCCTTAATATAAGTATATCATAAAATAAATAAATTGCAAGTATTATTTTTTTACAAAATAAAAATACCCAATTAAGGGTATTAAAAAAAAAAACAAAAATACTATCCCCTTGCGGGTTATCTTTCTGGGGTATTATTTATACCCCACTATAAGTATAGCATAAAAAATAAAAATAAAACATAAAAATAAAAAATAACCATTTAAGGTTATTTAATTATTATTGGAATAAGGAAATTAAACCTTTTCCAACTAACTCTTTTTTATTTACATCTTTATAAATCTTTTCATTTGCTATATTAACAATAATGAAGTTTGTATAAGGATTTGCAATAACATATTTAGTATCAAATCAAAAAGACATGTCTTTATTGAACTCCACTAATATACTATCTGTATCATCATTTTTAAAATGAACTTTCACTTTTGATTTGTCTATATTTAACTTACCTCAAGTGTATTTGATTTGTTGTGTATTATTCATATTTACTCCTATATTATCTTGTGTATTCTTTGGGGACACCTCCCCAGCATAATCATAATCAAATACTTCATCATAAATGCAATCAGTACCACATACTTCACATACATCATCTCAATCATGTAAATTTAAAATTAATGTACCCATTGTTGTAATACCTCATTAATATTCTTTTTTATAAACCTTGCATATCTATACACTTTACTAATTATAGCACTCTCCTCTTGTAATTCAGTAAAATTTCTTTCCTCTAATGCATATGTATGGACTTCATTGAATAAGTTATTAACTATTTCATATGCTCCTTCTAATCAACTTTTTTCCTTATATGGAAAATTTATAACATCTAAATATATATCTTGTAATTTATCTAATGTTGCTTGTAATTGTTTTTTATTCATAATATTCCTTTGAGGTACTAC
>JBOFGT010000073.1:0-2589 GCA_051649265.1 Mycoplasmoidaceae bacterium | reverse complement strand
CACATCAATTTTTAAAAATACAATAGATATTGTAGCAGAAAGAGCTATAAGAAAAATAGTAGCAATAAAAAGAATTATTACCTTTTTCTTTGTAAAGAATACATTTTTATCATTAATTGAATCTGCTTTTTCTAATTGGTTCATATACAGTCCTAAAACCATAACGTGTATATATTATAATTTGTTTAACCAAAAAAAGCAATATTTTTATGCAAAAATTATTTATATTTTTTATAAAAAAGAAAATTTTTATGTATATTTTTTATTTATTTTTTAAAAGTAAAAAATAATTTTACTTAAGATTATTTTTTATACCTTTATAAAATAATCCTGCAGAAATTGGAAAACAAATCATTCCTATTACTGCTGATAAATAAAATGTAAATATTCTTCAAACAAATATTATTGTATTTATATTTTCTTTTCAAATATCATTAATATTTGAATTTATTCCATTCATAAATGCAAGAATTAAAATTTGAAGTGTTCCTTCGGATCCTGGAATTGGAACTCAATTATTAGCAGTGACTGCAATATTTGTATAATTGAATCAATCTCAAAATTTAATATCTACATTAATTCCTGAAAGTTTAAAAGAAAAAAACATTGTTGAATATAAAATTATATTTAAAATAATATTTCCTGTCAAAACAAATGAGTAAAATTTATAGTTTTTAATTTCATCAATAAATTCTTGTTTAAAAATGGCTCTTTGAATATATTTAATTTTGATATCTTCTTTTGTTTTATAACTCATTCTTAATTTTTTTCTAATTGCGTAATATAATCTATTTAAAAAATAGTGAATTCTTCTACTATATGTAAGTGCAAAGAATAGAAAAAACCCAATTAAATCAAAAATTAATCCAGCAAAAGCCAACCAATAACCTAATGATCATTCAATTGTATTTCCAAAATTACCATATGATGCACTTACAACAAAAAACGATGGTCATGTTATTAATATTTGAGTAAAAGAACTTACAATACCTGTTGATGCTAAAATTAATAATGATTTTCTTGTTGTTAAACCATGTGTTTTTAATCAAAATAAAGAATATGGTTCATTACCAATCGAAAATGGTGTGATAGCATTTAAAAAAGAACCAATAAAGATAAGAAATATTCAGTCATATCATTTAGCATTACAATTTTCCTTTTTGATCCTTGTATAAATAACAATATATCTTCAAAATGATGCAAAAAATGGAAAAAAGAACATTAAAAATAATCACAAGAAAAACATGCTGTTCTCTTGTTTAAATCCCTCTATAAAAAAATTATTTATAGCATTTATATCTATCTCTAATAAAAAAATAGAAATTGAAATAGAAAAAACAATAACAAAAATAGTAGTAATGAAAAGAATTGTTACTCTTTTTTTTGTAAAAAAGTTGTTTTTATCAGCAGTTATATCTGCTTTTTCTAAATCGTTCATTTTTTAAATATCCTTAAAATTTTTTTATGTATTATATAGATATTTTATATAAAATGAAGAAAATAAATTTTCATGGAGATTTTGGGAACTTAATCTTTCCATTTTTTTTCTCTATACTTTTTATTTTTTTAATATATTCTCTTTTTGAAACATCTTTAGATAAAAATAAAACATAGTTCGCAGTTATCGATAATAAAAAAGCTAAAATATCATTTACATATCTTGGGTTATTGCCTTTAAATTCCTTATTTGCATCAGTAAATGAAGTTTCTAATTGACCTAATGCTTGATCTAATTTATCTTTTCCAAAAACAAATCTACTTTTTGGATTTTTATCAGTTGTTCAATGATAACTTTTTTCTAATATAAAGCCCACATTATTTAATTTAATCATTATTTTTGCATATACACCAATATCTTCAAAAATTCTGTATTTTTCATTAAAGAAAATTTCATTTTCAACCCAAAAACTTTTTTTAAAAAAAATGTTTCACACATAAGTTAGATTATCTATACAGTATTTTTCTTTAGTTGTGTTTTTATTAATTCTAGAATTTGTTATATATGTTCTATTATTTTTATAACAAGGACTAAAAACACCTTCATAATTTTCTTCAGAAATTTTATTTTTAAAATTTTCAATGCATTTATTTTCTACTCAGTCATCAGCGTGAACAAAATAAAAGTAATCACCAGTACAATTTTTTATTAAAGTATTTGCACCAGCTGGTAATCCTTTATTCTCGGTGCTCAAAACTCTTACATTATCATGTTTAAGTTCATATTCTTTTATTATCGTTAGAGTATTATCTTTAGAACCATCATTCAAAATTAAAATTTCATCAATTTTAACTGTTTGATTTAACAAACTATCAATACATCTTCTTACTAATAATTCTTCATTATAGCAAGGAACTAAAACACTTAATTTCATTTTTTTTCCTAAAATCTTTTATATATTATAAACTATATTACTTAATTTTTAATTAATAAAATAAACATTAATAATTTATTATAATTTTATATTATGCTATACTATCTTAGTTATAATTATGGCTAGATTAAGAAATATAAAAAATTCAAATGAAATTCTAAGTAGCAGTAAAAATTTTATAAAAGATTTTGAAAATTATAAAGGTAAATGAAATAAA
>JBOFGT010000072.1:0-3405 GCA_051649265.1 Mycoplasmoidaceae bacterium | reverse complement strand
AGAAAAATTTGTTACAAATAATTTTAGTGGTACTATTTCATTTGAATATAAATTAATAAATGCTATTACAGATTTTGGATTTGTAGAGGAATCTTCATTTATTCCAGTAACTATTTCTGGATTTCAAAGTGGAGCTGCTACTAGTATTGAACAAGTTGGTAACTTTAATGATATAAAGGCATCTGAATTTGACCTAAATATAGATAACTTCTCTAAACATGCTAAAATCATAGGATACTTTATTCCTCTAGAACAAGATGATGATGGCAACATTATTGGTACTACTATTAATAAAGTCGAAAAAGTTAGCTTTGATGATGCTCAAGGTGTTGCGACATTTAAAGCATCAATTCAAGGTGGTGCAATTAATGAGCAAGGAAAATTTACTAACGAGTCTTTAGATATTACATTTAAATTCGATGGATTTCAAATAGTAGCACCTATAGATAACACAATTCCAATCATTGCTGGTGCTGTTGCAGGTGGTGTTGTATTAATAATTTTAATTGTTGTTGCAATAGTATTAGTTAACAATAATAAAAATAAAAAAATATTAAATGAGAAAAGAAAACCATCAGCTCCAGGTGCTCCAGGTGCCCCTCCAGTAAATTCAGGAGTTGCTAAATCAGTTTCTCCATCTCAAGGGTCTACTTCTCCTATGGGTCCACAAACTCCAGGAGCAACAAGATCGGTGCCAACACCTCCACCAGGTGCCACTAGATCAGTACCTCCTCCTCCGACACCACTAAAAAAATAAAAAGAATTAATAAAAATGTAAAAAAGACAAATTATTTAATTTGTCTTTTTTTAATACTGAATTATTAACACTTGAATATTTTTAAAAGTCGTTATAAATTATTTTAAATATATTTTATAAAATGTAGTAAATTAATAATTTAAAAAAATTTAAAATTTTTTTTTATAATATAAATAGACATTGAAAAGACAAGGAGCAATATATTTTGAAAAAGAAAATAATGATTTCATCATTGCTAATAGGATCAGCAGTTTCTATTTTGCCACTAAATTTTATTTTTAATAATAATGCATATGAATCACAAAAAATAGAAAATGAAGCTGTTAATGAAGAACAAGAAATGTCTAGCATTACAAACTTAGATACTAGGGATGGTTATATAGATGCTCTTTATGATAGAGATTATTCTACATTGTTTATTAATAATTTTACAAGTCCTGTAATTTCTCCAAATCCTGAGATACCAGGTTTTTTAGGAGCGTGAGATAACAATAATATTGGAACATTTCCAACAGCTATTGGCTGAACCACACATAATTTATTTTTATCTTGAAGTGCTAACTTAAGTGACCACCCATCTCTTGAAGGCCAAGTTCCAAACGACTTTACTCCAGGATTAGTTACAGCATTACACTCCGATAATAAATATTCAACAGATAAGAAAAATCAAATTTTTGCAATTGTTGCAAATACTGCAAATCTACGAGCAAGAGAGTATTGAATTCTTAGATATAATGCACTAGATGGAACACCAATTAAAGATGATAATTCAAAAATGCCAGTAATGGAAAAATCGCCATTACCTCAAATGAATTTAGAAAATGGTAATGGTAGTGCCTTTTCATTAACAAATGATACTATCAACAATAGGTATCTTGCATTTTACCCTGGAAATTTGGCTGATTTTAAAAATGAAATATTTGGATTTAAAATAGATAATGAAAATAAAATTGTATGACTTAAAAATAAAGATCATTTTCAAGGTCATTCAAGTTGAAAAAATAATCCTGATCTTTCTGATGATAATATTGTACTTGGTATTGCACCATTCAACACTAAGAGAACTTCTATAGATACTAAAGCTAGTTTAGCTTTATTGGTTGCAACTAGTGCAGATGTAAGAAACTATAATTTCAAATATATAAATTTACAAGATGATCTTACTGTTAATTCAAATTTTGAAGGTCGAGCTGTAATTGGAAGAACAAGTGGTATTTTCAATAGTTCTAAAGGCATTATTACTGTTCCAAAAGTATTTTTGCCATTAGATGCAGTACAAAGAAACATCAATCCAAATTTACAGTTATTTAATTTTAGAAATGAAGAATTTCAAGATACTTTTAAAGTTCAAATGGTATTACCTATTTTAAAAGATAATGAATGAATTTATATGTATCTTAGTAGCATTTTTGATAACACAAAAAACACTTATCATATATCATGAAAGGGTGAAGGAAGTTTAAGCCAAGGTAGTTTTTTTAGTTCTCGTGCTTTTGGTTCAAAACCTATGCCTCCAAATATTTCTTATAATGAAAACTATAATAATGAAGTTATAATAACTTATAATTCACATTTAACAGATGATAGAAGATTTAGTGGTAGCCAATTCACATTTGATACTATTCCACCTAATGCTCCTTGACAAGCAACATCATCAATTATAGGTAGTTTATATCATGAATCTGATAAATCTCCTTGAAGACCAAGACAAATTTGAGCAAGAGACCCATATGTTAAAGATAATTTTATATGATCTATTTCAAACGGTGAAACTAAAAAATATATTGGTAGACCGGGAGAAGAAGTTAGAATATGAGCACAAACTGGTCGTGGTGGTAAAAAACATGAATCTTTTCAATTGAGAGCTTCTAAATTCGGTTGATTAACAGATCAAAAAAATGCCAAACTTCCAAGCGAAATTACTAATGCAGAATTAGAAACATTTGGTACAGGCCATGAAAACTTTTTTAAAATACCTTTAGCTGAAAATGACTTTCCAGGAATTACGGAAATTTCTGAACCAAAAATAAAAATATTTGGTGAACCAATAAGAGATGATAGTAAAGGTCTACTTCAAGGAATTTTTACTTTAACACAAAGCGTTAAATTTAAAAATGAGACTTATAATTTCGAATCAAAAATTCCATTTAAAGTGACAGGTCTAAATATTAAGTCATCACCAACAATCATTACTCAAAATAACTCAATTTTAAATAATTTACCCTCTGATTTAACACCTGATAATTTGAAAAATTTTGTAAATGTTATTGCAGCCCCTGAAGGTGCTACAATTAATAATTGATCAGTTACTAATCAAGATAATGCTAATGGTACTGCTACAATTAGTGTAGATGTTCAACCACATTTTGGTGATGATAGCATATTAAGCCAAAGTCTTAAAACAATTACTACAAATGTATCTGGATTAAAAAAAGTAAGTGGTACTACTGCTAATAAAACTTCAGAAACTGATTCAGATTTAACTGTTTGAGAAGTTGATTCTTCAAACGCTAAAAGATTTGTTGAAATAAAAGATTTAATCCCTGGTTCTAGTGATGATGCTGTTATAATGGAACCTATAAATCATAGTCCGCTAACTGGTGAATTAACAATTGATGTTACAATTGCTCCAGGAGCATATTATGATC
>JBOFGT010000071.1:0-4823 GCA_051649265.1 Mycoplasmoidaceae bacterium | reverse complement strand
AAAAATAAAACAAGTCACGACTTAGATAAGCCAATAAAACCTATTGAAAAAAATCCAAAACCGACAACAGCATTTAAAATAAAAAATAAAAGTAATGATTTTAAATCTAAAAGACCATAGTCAATTACTAAAAAAATTAAAATGCATAATAAAATAATAAATCCTACTACTAACGTAATTGTAAATAAAGAAAATATTGTAAAAAAATCAGATGTATAGTTTTCATTATAGGAATTTTCTATTGGTGTAAAATAGTAAAACTTTGTAATAAAAGTAAAGTTTGGAAGAATAAATATTGTCAATATTCCTAGAAGTAAAAAAACAAATGTTTTATTTGAATAAGCTCCAAAAAATAATTTATTAATTTCATAAACTGCACCATATATAAAAGGAATTATTAAGACAATAAAAAGATAGGCAAATATTCCTTTATATTGTAAGTTTAATATGGCGTTTGGAGAAAGATTTATATATCAATCATCATTTAGTGAATTATCAGATATTAGGCAAGCAATCAATATTAAAATTCAATATGAAAATATAAAGAATGCCATCGAAAATCTTTTTCAAAAAATTTCTTTTTGGCTAACATTTATATTATTAATTCTGACCAAATTTTTATTAATTTTTTTTGTAAACATATATTAACCACTATCATTCATTATATAACTAAAAATTGTGCTATTTATATAGTCATCAATTCTTTTTCTTTTTTTTCAACTATTTTATCTATTTCATTGTTTTTACTTTTTACTGTCTTATCTAATAAATCAACGTAATAAACTAAATTATCTTTAGTTAATTCTGTATCTTTATTAATTTTGTTGTGAATTTCTTTTCTAATATTTCTTATGCCAATTTTTGCTTGTTCAGAAAAATCTTTTGTTTTTTTAACTAGCAATTTTCTATTTTCTTCTGTTTGTGGAGGAAAACTCAATCTTAAAGAATCTGAATCTACTATTGGATTAACACCAATATTTGATTTAGATATAGCTTTACTTATATCATTTAAAATTGATGGATCATATGGTTTAATAAGTAATTGTCTTGAATCAATTGATTTAATGTTTGCTACTTCAATAATTTTTGATTTAGTTCCAAAGTAATCAACAAAAATATCATCAAGAATATTAGAACTTACTTTTCCAGTTCTTATTTTACTTAATTCATTTTCCAATCATTCAATTTTATCATTGGCCTTTTTTTGAAAATCTATTTTATAAACATCTCATTCCATTTTTATTTTTCCTTTAATTTATTTTTAATTATAGTAAATTTTCCCTTATTATTTAGAGCATTTAATATGCTTTCTTTTTTATCAATATCAAAAATTATTGTATTAATATTATTTTCCTTACACATGGTTATAAATGTTAAATCAGCTACTTTTAATTCTTTTTCAAAAATTTCATCATAAGTTATAGAACTTATAAATTTAGCATCTTTATTTTTATTAGGATCTTTGTCATAAATACCATCAGTTCCATTTTTGCCCATTAAAATTATTTTTGAATTAATTTCTAAAGAACGTAATGCAGCACATGTATCTGTTGAAAAATAAGGCATACCTATTCCACCAGCAAAAATGACTATCTCACCCTTTTTAATATCATCATTAAAATTATTTGCATCATGATCGTTTGTTACCTTCGGAACATTAAGTGCTGAATAAACTTTTGCCTTCATCCCTTTTTTATTTAATGATGATTTTAATGCAATGGAATTCATTATTGTTGCAAGCATTCCAATATTATCTGCATCTGATCTATTAATACCCATTTTTTCATTTGTAGCACCTCTTCAAATGTTACCACCACCAAGAACTATACCAATACCATATTGTCCTTTTAAAGCCTTTATTTGATCTGATATTTGATCTAATTTTTTAAAACAAATAATGTTTTCTTCATTTTTTAAAGAAGCACCACTTAGTTTTATCAAAATGTTTTTATTTGTTTTCATTTTTTTTCCTTTTTATATTAAAAAGAGTAAATAATAAAATTACTTACCCATTTGTGCAGCTACTTCAGCAGCAAAATCTACTTCCTCTTTAACTATTCCATCACCCAATTCATATCTAATCATAGATAAAATCTCAGCATTATTATTGTTAGAAACATATTTACCTACTGTCAAAGTTGGTTCTTTAACAAAAGGTTGATCAATTAAACAATATTCAGATAATAGTTTTCCAACTCTACCTTCAACTATTTTTTCAGCAAATTCTTTTGGCTTACCTTCATCAATAGTTTTCTTAATTAATAATTCTTTTTCATTTTTTAATCAAGCTTGATCAACATTTTCTTTATTTAAGAATTTTGGATTCATTGCACCAACATGCATTGCAACATCTTTAGCAATGTTTTCGTTTATATCTTTATTTATAACAACAATAGATGAGTATCTTTTGTTGTGGTGAGTATAAACTCCAAAAGTACTTCCAACATCTTTCTTAATTATATTCGCTCTTCTAAAAGAAATTTTTTCGCCAATTTTTGAAGTTGCTTCAAATGAAGCATCTTTAATAGTTTGTCCGTTTGAAATTACTAAATTCTCAACTAAATTTAAGTCTGTTATTTCTTTATCTAAAATTACTTTTTTCATTTCTTTTACTAAATTCAAAAATATATCATTTTTAGCTACAAAGTCTGTTTGTGAATTAACTTCAATTATTAATGCTTTATTACCTTCAACAAGTGTATCTGTAACACCTTCAGTTGCTATTGCATCTGATTTTTTTTCAGCCTTTGCAATTCCTTTTTCCTTTAAAATTTTAATTGCTTCCTCTATGTTTCCATTTGTAGAATCTAAAGCTTTTTGGCAATCAAGAAAACCTGCTTGAGTGATATTTCTTAATTCTTTAACTAATTTTGCATCTGCCATAATTTTCTCCGTTTTTAAAACTATATATATTTTATAATAAATAAAATAATTAATAAACTTAATTTAAAAAATTTTTGTAAAGAAGCAAGTAACCAAGAGTAACTATTTGTTCTTGATCATTTAAAATATTAAATTTTTTATCAAATTCAAACTTATTAATGTTTTTATAATTTCCACCAGTTATAAAAACATCTTTAGCATTATATTTATCATATGCGTAATTTATCATACTATTTATAGTTCCAAAAATAATATGATAATAACCTGACTCAATACATTCGTTTGTATTCATTCCAAAATCTTTTCTAATATTTTCAATTTCAAAATCATTAATAAGTTCAGTATTATTTTTCAAATCTTGAAAAGCCTTATTAATAGATGGAAGAATACTAACTCCCATAATTTTTTTATTTCTAATAACTATCGAAAAAATAGCTGTACCAAAAGATATGCCTATTGAATTATTTGAGTTTTCAATTAAGTAGTATGAAAAAGCAAGAATATCTAAACCAACATTTTCAATATTAATTTCTTTGCCAAATTTTAAAAAATTAAAATCACTATTTTTTATAAAGTATATTTTTTTATTATCTGGGAACAATAATTGTATTTTTTTATTTATTGAAGGTACTACTGAACCAATTATTGCCTCACTATAATCTAGTGTATTTAACAATTTTTTAATATCTGACTTTCACTTGTCTAAATTTCTCGTTCCATACAAGTATGTATTATCAATTTTGTTGTCACTTATCATAGAAATTTTTATTAATGAATTTCCTATATCTAATATCAATATTCTATTCATTTATAAAACCATAGTCTAATAAAAAATTATAAATAGAGTTATCATTGTTAGAACCAATTATATATTTTGCTTTTTCTTTAATGTAATTAGGAGAATTTCCCATTGCAACTCCATTTTCAAATTTCGAAATCATTTCAATATCATTACCTGAATCACCAAATACAAAAATATCATTCTTATTAATTTTTAATTTTTTAGCTAAATTAGTTATTGCATTATATTTTCCAATACTCTTATCAAAAAAATCTATATAAAAATATGATGAATGATAACAAACGCATTTTTTAGAAATACTTTTTTCAATTTTTTTGAATTCTTCCTTAACTATTTTACTTTCTGCCTTAAAAGCAATTTGTAAAACATCTTTATAAACATTATGCTTTACATCTTCTCAATTATCATATTTGGGAAATATATCAGATCCACAATAAAAATATTTCTTTTCTTTTATTTCATCATTAGGATTTTTTCCAAAATATACTCTAAAAACTTCTTTTCCATTATTTCAAATAAGTTCTCTTTTATATTTTTTTGCCAAGTTTATTGCAACATCAATATCTTTTTTATTTAAAAATTTATTTGATAAAATTAATTTTCTTGTTTTAATATTAAAAATTGCAGATCCGCCAGAAGTAATAATATAATTGGGTAAATTAAGATCTTCAGCTAATTTCAATACATTTGTGTAATGTCTTCCTGTACATAAAATAACCTCATGATTATTTTTGATCAATTCTTTAACTGCCTTTTTTGTTGATTCAAGTAAATCTTTATTATCATTTAATATAGTTCCATCTACATCAAATGCAAAAAGCTTTTTATTGCTTGAAGAAAAATTTTTATACTCTTTATCTGAGAAAAAAAATATTTCTTCTATTTTATTATTTCTGTTTTTGTATTGGCTCATTAAATTTGCTTCGTATTCATAATCTTTGGTATTTCTAATACCTCTAATTATATGGGTACAGCCTAATTCATCAAATAATGTAGGAATATCATTCTCTGTTTTAATAACTTCTATATTTTTAATTTTTAATTTTGATATTTTACTTTTTGTATTTATAAAATTTTTTTCTAAATTACTATTTTTAAATTCATTTTTAGCAACTACTATATAAACTTTATCAAAAAT
>JBOFGT010000070.1:0-5834 GCA_051649265.1 Mycoplasmoidaceae bacterium | reverse complement strand
ATTAAAAAAATATTTTATAGTTTTAAAAAAATAATATTCAAAAAATAAATGAATGCTACATTTATATTAATTGTAAAAATTATAAATAAGAAAATAATAAAAATTTTTTAACTTTTCTGATTTTTTTTAAATTCTAATTATTATAGTTTCATTAGTAGTGCTTCTTTTTATGGTTAAAGGTATTGAAACTTATATAATTAATTTATTTACTAAACGTGAAAAAACCCTTTATAACTCAATGAATTAAGAATTGTTCTAGATTATGATAACTATTAAAATTTAGGGAAGCTTAAATACTTAAATTGATTCATAGATGATGAGATTATCAAATATGTTAATATTGATGTAAAATATGGAAATAAAATAAATAGATTACCAATTGAAAATTTAAATAATAATACAATTATTTTAAATAAGCATATGAAAACAGATTAATATAAATTTAGTGATGTTGTAAATAATGTTGCTTGACCACCAATGGGAGATAGCCTTAACAATAGTTATAATAAATCAACAATTATTGGTAGATATAATCACAAAGAAAAAGTTTATATAGATAATGCCATTTTTAATTCTAGAAAATGATTTGAATAAAATATATCAAAGAAATGATTTTAAAAAAAGCTAATAAAATTATTAAAAAAGATAAATTAGAAATACAAATAATAAGTGAAAGTTTATTTTAATTTAAATTTATTTCTATTGGAATAATATCTAGATTAGATGATGAAGCAAATATATCTGATTCATTTAGTTTTTTACTATCAAAATATTTACTCATTCTTTTATTGTATTGTTAAAAATAATAAAAAGATGTTCCAAATGAATTTTTCATAAACAAATGATAAAAAATTTTTAATAAAAACATTGTAAGAAAGGAACTATAGTTGGAGATACAAGAAAATAACTTTTAAAAAAATTTAAATGTAAATTTGATTATTTAATTTATTAAGCAACAGATTTTTCTACTTATAGTAAGGATTGTGTATTAAAATCACAAATTGTCTGATTATTAAAAGAACCTTAAAAAGAGGATCAATATATTCATTCTTAAAAGTGTTTTATCACCAAATAAAATTTCAATATTATAGCAGTTTATTAATGGATTTATTGATACTTCACATAATTTACCAATTATTATATATTTTGTCAGAGTATTGATAGTTACAATATGATTAGCTTTTATAATTCAAAAATTCAAAATATGCACTAAAAGTTATTCAGCAGCTAAATCATTGGGAATAAATGTAAACTAAATCATTTAACAAATATTATTGATATGTGGTTTATTGTTAGATGTAGCTTTTACATTAGTAAAAATTTAACATTTTTAGATTTAATTGTAGGAAATATTTCATAATTGTTTTCAAAAAATTATTCAATTTAATTTCCAACTTCATGTTTTATTGAATTAATCATAGTTGGTTTTGTCTTCTTAATAAATAAAAATATATTTGTATCAAATATAAATAAAACTTCAGTAATTCCTTTAGTTGGAATAACTTATTTTATCTATTTAAATATAAAAGATAAACAATTTTAAAAAAATTATTCAAAAAAATTAAATAAGTGTTATAGTTATATTAATTATAAAAATTATAAATAAGGAAAAGGATGAAAAAAAAGTTTAATTTTAAATTTCTTGCTATGTTATCGATTCCAATTGTTGGAATTTCATTAATAGTACCTGTTTTTACAGTTAAAAGTGTTGCTAGTTATAGAATTAATTTATTTACTACATATGATAATGCACTTGATAACTCAATTGCATTAGGAATTGCTCCTGATTATGATAATTATTCATTTTCAGGAAGATTAACGAATGCAGAATACTTAGATAAATACATAAATTATGAAAAGACTGAATTTGTTCGTGTTGATGTAATGGATGGAAATGAAATAAACAGGTTGCCAATTGAAAATTTAAAAGTTGATACAATTGTTTTAAATGAGTGAATGAAGGCGGATGAATATAAATTTAAAGATATTGTAAATAATTTGGCATGAACATCAATGGGTGATAGCTCAAATGCAACTTATAATGAACCAATGACTACTGGTGGATGAACTTATAATTCTCAGGTTTCTATAGATAAAGGTTTTTTAATGCAAGCAAGAGATTTTGATAAAATATATCAAAGAAATGATTTTCAAAAAAAAGCAAGTGAAATTATCGAACAGGATAAAGAAAGGATAAAAAGAATAAATCAAAGTAAATTTGATTTTAAATCTATTTCTATCGGAATAGTAGCTGGGGGAAATGATGGTGCAAACATTTCTGATTCATTTAGATTTTATTCGCCAACTGTTTATCCTTTCTTTTATGGAACTGGCAAGGATAACGAAAAAGGACTTGGAATGAATTTTCCTGAACCAAAGGATAAAACTTTTTTAAACACCACTCATTATTTAAGTCATACAATAGTTGGTGACACAAGTAGACAACTTTTGCAGCAATTTGAAGGCAAATTTGATTATCTAATTTATTCAGTCCCAGATTTTGCTACTTATAACAAAGAAGATGTGTTAAAGTCACAAATTGTAAGTTTATTAAAGGACCCTTCAAAAGCTAGTCAAAATATCGAATTTGGAAAAAGCGGTAAATGATATACTTCTGGATGAGGAATAATAGGAAAACGAGAATTATTGACATATATGATTGATTTTCTAAATAAAAATAACGGTGGCTTAATTGAAGATGATCCTTCATTACTTTGAGAAGTTACTCCTCCAGAAAAATTAAAGGAGTTAAGAAAAAATGAAGCAAAATAAAAATAGATTTACATTTTACAAAACTTTATTTAATTATAAAAAAATAATTTTTTTAACTGCAATTGTCGTTTCATTTATAACTGTTTTTTTTATTTGTCTTTTTAATAATGGATTATCTTTCATAAGTCCTAAAGATATTTTAAATGAGACATTATTAAAAACTCTTGTGGGATTCTCTGCTGGATTTAGTTTAGCAGCATCAGGAGCTGCTATGCAATCTGTAACAAGAAATGAATTAGCTGGTCCAACAACACTTGGTTTTTTACCAGCTGCATCATTCGGAATAATTCTTTACAAAATAATGGATTTTCCTTCAATTCCCTTGCTAATATTATTTGCATTTGTTTTTGCACTATTTATTTTGGCAGTTAATTTCTTTGTGTGTAAAATTAATAAAAATGATGTTAAAGGTTATAGAGTTATTTTAATCGGTGTAATTATCGGAGCTTTATTTTCATCTGTATCAATAGTATTAAATACAGTTATTCCAAAATTAAATGAATCTCTTATACCTTGACTTGGACAAGTAAGTATTGATTATAACTGAGAAAAGGCATCTTATACATTTCCAGCAATGATTATAGGAGTAATGATAATTATGTCAATTAGTAAAAAATTAAATATTGTTGAAAAAGATCCTTTTTTAGCTAAGAGCTTAGGAATAAACGTAGATCATATATATTGAACTTCAGGAATTGCATCTGTATTAATAACAGTTTCATCAGTAATACTTGTTGGTTCAATAGCAATGATAGGAATTATCGTTCCACATTTAATTAGAATGCTTTTTAGAACAAGAAATTATTCATTAATTACTCCTTTATCTGGATTATTATGTGGAACAATAACAATGGTGGCATTAATGATTAATAGTAGATGAAGTGTTGGGCCTAATTTATTTGCAACAGTTTTATCAGCTCCGGTTTTTGTATTTCTAATTTTAAGAAAAGAAGGTAACAAAGATGATTAAACAAAATAAAATAAAATTCGTTAGTTCAAATAATCCTATTACCAAGAAAAAAATATTAATAATGTTTCTTTTAATAACTGCTTTTATGTTTATTATGGCATTAATTTTGTCCTTAGGAAAAAATGGTTTTCAAGATGCAGAAAAAATATTTACTATAAATAAAAACTTAATTTTTGTAATACCAATAGCTAGTGCCAGCTTGTCAATAGCTTCATTATTGTTGCAGCAGCTTTCCAAGAATAAATTAGCAGACAATTCTGTTTTAGGATTGGGTAATATAAATTTAATTACCTTGATGGCATTGATGTTTCTTGTCGATTTTAATAGTGATTATTCAGTGAATAATTATATGAATATTTACCCATTTTTATTTATTGTTTTTTCTATGTTAGCTTGTTTTTTAATATTCTTAGTAAGTTATAAAAAAAATAAAAATATAAGCAAAAAGTTCATTATTGTTGGTGTTATATTTAATTTTACTTTTTTATCAATATCTTCATCTTTAGACATTTTTTTACCAGCAGGAAAAAGTGCTTCATTAAAACAATTTATAAATGGATTTATTGATAGTTCGCATGATTTACCAATTATAGTTTCTTTTGTTGGATTTTTGATAGGAACAATTTGATTAGCCTTCATATTTCAAAAATTCAAAATATGTAATACAAGTTATTCAATAGCTAAATCTTTAGGGATAAATTCAAACTCAATTAATTTACAAATATTATTAATATGTGGTTTATTATCTGGAGTTGCTTTCACGCTAGTAGGAAATCTAACATTCTTAGGTCTAATTGCTGGAAATATTGCATCATTTATTTTTAAGAAGAATTATTCGTATT
Source organism: Mycoplasmoidaceae bacterium (assembly GCA_051649265.1). Lineage (GTDB taxonomy): Bacteria > Bacillota_I > Bacilli_A > Mycoplasmatales > Mycoplasmoidaceae > CAMREV01. The sequence continues at coordinate 1,250 of JBOFGT010000070.1, read as the reverse complement.
CCTTTCCTGCTTCGTGTTTGATTGGGTCTATAATAGTTGGTTTATCATTTCTAATAAATAAAAATATATTTGAATCAAATATAAATACACCTGCAATAATTCCTTTAATCGGAATACCATACTTTATATATTTAATTATCAAGGAGAAATAATGGAAAAAATAGTTTTTAAAAATGTATCCTTAGGATACACAAAAGATCATGATATTATAAAGGATGTTTCATTTTCAATTAAACAAGGTGATTTTGTTTCGATAATTGGTGTCAATGGATCAGGAAAATCTACCTTATTATTTGCTTTATTTTCAATGGTAAATCAAAATTCTGGAGAAATATTTTATGATGGTGTGAATTTAAAAACATTATCAAGAAAACATATTTCAAAAAAAATTGCTTTTGTACCTCAACTATCAACATTTCCAGAGGATGTAACTCTTTGAGAATTTGTTCAGTTAGGAAGACATCCTTATAATAGTTTATTCTTTTCAAGTAAAAAAGAAGATGATATTAAAATAAAGTATGCATTAGAAAGTGTTGGCCTACACCACTTAAAAGACAATTATATAGATAAACTTTCTGGAGGTCAAAGACAAAGAGCATTAATTGCACTAACAATTGCCCAAGATACAGAAACAATTGTTTTAGACGAACCTACAAACCATTTAGATATTAAAGCACAATTAGAAATTATGCATTTGCTTCATGATTTGAACCATAAGTTAAATAAAACAATTATTATAGTTATTCATGATATTAATCATGGGTTAAAGTTTTCAGATAAAGTAATTATCATGAAAGATGGTAAATTAGCTATTCAGGGTAAAACAAATAATATTATTACTAAAAAGTCAATTGAAGAAATTTTTGGAGTTACTCCAAAAATAATCAAATCTCATAATAAAAAGATAATTTATGATTATTGAATTAAGGATTTGAAATCTCCAAATGATTATCCTGAACACGATGTTATAAAAAAATAATGATTTGGAATCATTATTTTTTTATAATTTTATAGTTTCTTGGTGAGAACCATTTGATTTTTTAATCATAATAGTTGCACCTCTGTTAGAAGCAAAGGATTTAACTTTTGAAATGGCCTCATCTTTTGTTTTGCAAATAGATGTAACTTTTTTAGAACCTTCTAGTTTAACTTCTCAACCAATTTTTTTACCAGCCTTATCTCTCCTAGGAGAAACATGATAAATATTCCTTTTTGTGCTAGAAGATTTAGAAGTTGATAATTTTTTTGTT
>JBOFGT010000069.1:0-2054 GCA_051649265.1 Mycoplasmoidaceae bacterium | reverse complement strand
AGTATTCAGGAAATAATAAAAAAAATCAAGTTTTTGCAGTTGTTGCAAATACTTTAGATTTAAATTCTAGAAGATATTGAATTCTTAGATATAACACATTAGATGGTACACCAATTAAAGATGATAATCCAGAAATGCCATTAATGAGAAATGCACCATTGCCTCAAATGAGCTCAACAAATTCTAATGGTAGCGCTTTTGCATTGACTAATGATACTATCAACAATAGATATATTGCATTTTATCCTGGAAGAATGGGACACATAAAAAATGATATTTTTGGATTTAAAATAAATGATAGCAATAAAATTGAGTGACTTCAAAATGCTCAACACTTTATAGGACATTTAAGTTGAAACACTGCAAGCGTTGATTATAATGACAACAATGTCTTAATTGGTCTTGCTCCTTTTAACACTACTAAAAGTATAGATAATTCAAGTTTAGCTTTAATGATTGCTATAAATAATATTAATTCAAACGATTATACTTTTAAGGTTTTAAATTTACAAGATAATCTTGCTAATAATGCTTCCTTTATATCAAGAACTATAACTGGAAGAAATGCTGGGCCATTCAATACTACTCAAGGTAATATTTCTGTTCCAAAAATTTTATTGCCATTATTTTCAATTCAAAAAAACATTAATCCACATTTACAACTATTTAACTATATAAATCAAGAAGGTTATCATAATAATAAGGTTCAAATGATTGTACCAGTTTTAAGAAATAATCAATGAGTTTATATGTATCTTAGTAGTATATTTGATAAGGATAGAAATTCATATTATGTCTCATGAGGTAATGGTGGTACTTTAAGTCAGGGTAGCTTTTTTACTTCAGCTAATTTTGGTGGACAAAATGCAATGCCTCCAAACATTTATTATAATGAAGATTCTCCAGAAGAAATATTAATAACTTCTCAAACAAATGCAATAAACGATAAAAGATTTAGTGGCACAGAATTCAAGTTTGACACCCTTCCTTCCAATGGACCTTGAAATCCTAGTAGTAGAGTTATAAATAGTTTAAATAATCTTTTTATTACTGATATTAATTTAAGACCAAAACAAATTCTAATAAAAAATCCTTACATTGATAATAATTTTATTTGATCTATTCCAAATGGTTATACTGAAAAATATGTTTCTAAACCAGGAGAAAGTTCTATTTTCTGAGCCAAAATATCTTCTGGTGGTATTAAACATGAAGATTTTCAAAAAACTGCTTCAAATCTTAAATGATTAGAAAATCAAGAAAATGCTAAATTCCCAAGTGAAATTACTATTAATGAATTACAATCAATTGGTTTTGAAAATAACAATTTTTTTAAAATACCAAATTTGAATTACCTTGAATGAAATACTCAAGTTTCAAAAAGAGAATTAAAATTATTTGGTCAGCCAAAAATAGATGATAGTAAAGGTACTATTGAAGGTATTTTTAGTCTAATAGAAATTTTTACAATTAGTAGTGAGACTCATTCATTTGAATCTAAAATTCCATTTAGAATTAGTGGTTTAAAAATTAGAAATAACGCAGCAACAATAATTAGTCAAAATAACTCAATTTTAAGTTTTTTACCTTCTAATTTAACACCTCAAAACATACCAAATTTAATTGATATAGTTTCAGCACCATCAGATGCTTTAATATCTAATTGAGAAATTACAAATCAAGATAATGTTGCTGGCACTGCAACAGTTAGTGTAGATATTCAACCGCATTTTGATGAAAATAACACAATTAATGATGGTTTAAAAAGAATTACCACAAATGTGACAGGTTTAAGAAAAACTAGTGGTACAACTGCTAATCAAAACTCTCAAGCTAATCTAAATGTTACAGTTTGAGATATTGATTCTACAAATGCATCAAGTTTTGTTGAAATAAAAGATTTAATTCCGAATTATCCTACTAATACTGTTAGATATCAAATTGAAGATCAAAAACCATTAACTGGTGAATTAACAATTGTTGTTTCAATCGATGGTGGTGCATACTATGACTCTAATAATAAAGGATTACCTTCTAATACTAGTAATCCTCCA
>JBOFGT010000068.1:0-2060 GCA_051649265.1 Mycoplasmoidaceae bacterium | reverse complement strand
AGTATTCAGGAAATAATAAAAAAAATCAAGTTTTTGCAGTTGTTGCAAATACTTTAGATTTAAATTCTAGAAGATATTGAATTCTTAGATATAACACATTAGATGGTACACCAATTAAAGATGATAATCCAGAAATGCCGTTAATGTCTAATTCACCGATACCTGTTATGAACGCTTCAAATGGTAATGGTAGTGCTTTTGCATTAACAAATGATACTATTAACAATAGATATATTGCATTTTACCCTGGTACAATGGGAAACTTGAAACGTGATATTTTTGGTTTTAAAATAAATAGTAGCAATAGAATTGAATGACTTAACAATAATCAACATTTTAATGGCCATCCAAATTGATCTGGTGTCAATTATGATGATAATAATATTGTGCTTGGCCTTACTCCTTTTAACACTAGAAAAAGCATAGATAATGCAAGTTTAGCTTTAATGGTTGCAATAAATCTTCCTTCAACAAGTAGTTATACTTTTAAAGTTTTAAATTTACAAGATAATCTTGCTGCTAATAATAATAATCCTAATACTAGTTTTAAACCATCAACCATAATAGGAAGAACCGCAGGACCTTTTAATAGTGCTCAAGGCACTATTTCTGTTCCAAAAAATTTATTATCTTTATCTGCGGTTCAAAAAAACATCAATCCACATCTACAACTATTTAATTATATAGATCAAGAAGGCTTACCTAATAATAAAGTTCAAATGGTTGTTCCTATTTTAAGAAATAATGAATGAGTTTATATGTATCTTAGCAGTATTTTTGATAGAAATAGAAATTCATATTATGTTACATGAGGTGATGCTGGTAGTCTAAGTCAAGGTAGTTTTTTTGCTTCAGCTAATTTTGGTGGACAAGATTCTATGCCTCCAAACATTTATTATGATGAGGAATCTCCTCAAGATATCATAATAACTGCACAAGCAAATGCAACAGATAATGCAAGATTTAGTGGTACTCAATTTAAATTTGATACATTTCCTTTTAATGGTCCTTGAGAACCTACTAGTGAAATTATAAATAGTTTAAATTACATTTCTGACAATAATAATTGAAGGCCAAAACAAATTTTAATAAAAACCCCACATATTAATAATAATTATCTTTGATCTATTCCAAATGGACAAACTGAAAAATATATTTCTATACCTGGAGGAGAAAAATCTATTTGAGCTAATATATCTTCTGGTGGTATAAAACATGAAGATTTTCAAAAAATTGCTTCAGATTTTAAATGATTAGACAATCAAGAAAATGCTAAATTTCCAAGTGAAATTACTAATAATGAATTAGAAACTATCGGAATTGAAAACAATAATTTTTTTAAAATACCAGATATAGACTATCTTCATTGAAGTGCTGAAATTTCAAGACGAGAAATAAAATTATTTGGAGAACCAAAGAGAGATGATAGCAATGGAATAATTGAAGGAGTTTTTACTATAACGGAAGATTTTACAATTAGTGGCCTGTCTTATTTATTTGAATCTAAAATTCCATTTAGAGTTACAAATTTAAAAATTAGAACTGGGACAGCAACATCGATTAGTCCAAAAAACTCAATTTTGTCTTTTTTACCTTCTGATTTAACAGTAGACAATATACCTGATTTAATTGATGTTGTTTCAGTTCCTAATAATGCTTCAATATCCAACTGAAAAATTTCAAATTTAGATAATTCTACTGGTACTGCAACAGTTAGTGTAGATGTTCAACCTCATTATGATGAAACAAACATATTTAATCCAAGTTTAAAAACAATTACCACAAATTTATCAGAATTAAGAAAAACAAGTGGTACAACTGCTATTCAAAATTCTCAAGCTAATTTAGATTTTACTGTTTGAGATATTGACTCTACAAATGTGTCAAGTTTTGTTGAAATAATAGATTTAATTCCGAATTCTCCTACTAATACTGTTAGATATCAAATTGAAGATCAAAAACCATTAACTGGTGAATTAACAATTGTTGTTTCAATCGATGGTGGTGCATACTATGACTCTAATAATAAAGGATTACCTTCTAATACTAGTAATCCTCCA
>JBOFGT010000067.1:0-1928 GCA_051649265.1 Mycoplasmoidaceae bacterium | reverse complement strand
TTTTAGCATCACCAACATGTATCTTACTAATTTTTATAACTCCTACAACCTTTGATATTGGTTTAGTAGCATATAAATAAATTTCATCACCATTAAATTTTTTAGCAATAACTTTTCTAAACTCAAATTTTTTATTACCATTTTTAATTTTTTCAATATGCTTATTATGTATTGAAATTAAAATATTCATAAACCTATTGACCTGTCTTTCTTTTTTGGTTATTTTTTTCCATGTTAGAAAATTTTTCTCAATGTTTATCTTTTAAACACTCAAAATCACTATAATCTTTATTGTCTAATTTAATATATTTGTAAGTGATTAAATCACAATAACCATAATCATTAAACCCAAGAGCAAAAACTAATTCAATATTATTATTTTTGCTTAATTCATAAATAGTTTTATTTAAAACCAATTCATTATTTTCTTGTTTTGAAAACAACTCATCATATCTCTTGCTATCATGAGTTCTAGCATAATCCATTTCATTATCTAACTTACCATTTTCTTCATTGTATTCATCAATTATTTTATTTGCTTGTAAAATATATTCTTTAAAATTATTAAACTTATTATGTATTTCATCTCAATATCTAAATTCTAAATAAGGATCATTTTTTATATTTTTATCAAAATCACTATCAGTAATTTTTTTACAATTACCACTAGCATCAAAACTTAATCCTCAAACTAATTCACTATCATAAGTTTTTTCTAAATTACTTATCTCTTTTTTTAAACTAATTTGTTTTTTTATTTGTTTTTCAAACAAATTATTATATTCTTCATTATCTCAATCATCTTCTACTTCATCGATTAATTCATTTAATTCTTCTATTTCTTTATTAAACTTATTAATAAAATCATTTGCTATTTCTATTATTTTTTTACTCATATTTTTTCCTTGTATTTCTAATATGAATTAATAATAACACACTTTTTTTAAAAATGTAGTATGTTTTTATTTTTAAGTTTTTTATTAAAAATAAATAAAAAAAGAACTCTATTTCTAGAACTCTTTTTTTAATTATTATTTTTTATTATTATATTATTTGATCAAATATTTCTCATTCTTTAATTTGATAAACACTTTTATCAGTTTTATTTTTAAGGTAAAAATTTCCTCTACCTCTTTGTTTAATAATTTCTGGATCAAACATTTTTATAAAGATTTTCTTATCAGCATCATCTTTAAAATCCATATTAGCAATTTCTCTAATTAATTCAATTATCGATTTTTTCATTTTATTGTCCTGTATTTCTTTTTTGGTTATTGTCTTTCTCATTTATTAAATTATCAATTGCTTCATTTGCTATTTCTATACAATGAATATCTTTTGCTTTTTTATAAGTGTGTATGCTACCTTTATATTCGCTTGCTTTTATTGTTTCGTGTATTACGAAAAATACTTTTTTTGTTCCTTCTAAATTAAATCAAAATTCATTACAAAATAAATTAAATTTCTCAATTTTATAATTTTTGTCCTCTATTTCCTTAACAATGTAATAAACACTTTCTAAAAAATCTTTTTCCTCTTTGTTTAAATCATCAATAAGTAAAAAATTTATTATTGTATTTTTAACTTCGTCATTTATATTTTCAATCATTTTCATAATTATTGTCCTGTCTTTCTTTTTTGTGATTTTTGAAATTCTTTAAACTCTTCTTCTCATTCAGGATTTTCTTTTATTGATTTTTCATAATCATCTTGTAATAAAATTGTATCTTCCATTTTGATCATTAATTTATCAATCATTTCCTTATCTTTTAAGATTTTATGTAAAACTTCTTCAATATTATCATCATTAAATTCTATTCCTCAACTTCTTAATAGTTTTTTACCAGTTTCATTACTTTTAAGTTTTTCGATAAATCTTTTATCATTATCAAAATTTTCTTTTTCTATTTTAGATTTGATTTCTTCAA
>JBOFGT010000066.1:0-3110 GCA_051649265.1 Mycoplasmoidaceae bacterium | reverse complement strand
GTAATTGTTTTAACTCTATAAATCTATTAAAAACAACATTATTATTTTCATCAACGGTTTTAACATAATTTTTGTATTCAACAATTTTATTATTTACAAAAAACATTTTTCTTACAACTTCTTCAAATTCCTTTTGTTTCGGGAATTCTAATTTAATATTAGATTTTATTAAAGAATGATTATTCGCATTTAAATCATTTTGATCAATAATATTTGAATTAATTAAACCAATATAGTATTTACTTTGTGTCGAAGTTTCTAATCCAGAATTAAACTCATGAATAATTTTTAAATTCTTTTCTAATTCTTTTTTGATATTTGGATTTTTTGTAATTTCTAATTTTTTAGCAGCATCATTCTTATATGTTTCTAAATCAATATCACCATCCATTTTAAATAAGAAATAATCTTTATTTCTTAAATACCTTTCTAATGTAAGTGTAAATTTTTCAAAATCATAATCATCAACGAAGTTTGTATCTTCACCTATTATTCTAAATATTGATATCTTTTTTTTATTTTTTAAAAAAATCCTATTGTTTTCAACTTTCTCAATTTTTTCATCCATTGAACTATCTTTTCTTCTTAAAAAGAAAATAACACCAGCATGTATTCATTCATATAATCTAACATCGTCTTCAACTTGAATTAATAAACAAAGGATAATAACCATTATTATAAAAAATATTGATAATCCTATTGCTACATAAGTCATTCCAAAAAATAAAAATGGAACTCATAATATTATTGAAGAAAAAAATGAAATTAGAAAAAATGTAAAATCTTTCATTCTTAAATTTAAAAAAATCTTATTTTGATTACTGGATTTTATTGTCGGAGATATTGATTTAGTCATCTTTATTTTCCTTTCTTAACACCGGGGTTAATCGGTTTAGAACCACTTGTTCTCTTAATCGAAACATTGCTATATTGATTAGATGTATTACCCACACTAACACCAGCAGTAGGAGCACCAACATCAATACCACCACTAGATTTTGATTTCATTTTAGAAACAAAACTTTGTGCTTGTTTTACTCCACCATCAATATTACTTGCTGCTCCTTGAACTTTTGATCTAACTTGTCTTAAATAAGTTTGATTTCTTCCTTGGAAACTATCTTGCGCTCTAAATATTTCACTTAAATAATTAATAAATTCTCCAAGAGCGTAAGTTGATGACGATAATAAAATACATGTAATAAATAGTTTTAAAGTATCATAACCTAAATTACCATCTACTTCACCATAAACACCATTCACCATCCCTGGAATTCCTAATAAACTCAGTATTAAAATACTTCAAATTTCTATCGCTAATGAAACAAACACAATTAGCAAAATTTTACCAATAATAGTTTCAAATCAAATTGTTAGTTTTTTACCTTCATCATTAATACCACTAATAAAGAAGTATGGTGAAGTTATTACTAATCCTAATAATTGAAAAGTTCTTTTTCCAAAATTAATTGCTATATTAAAGAAAGTTCCTAAAACAAATGTTAATGCTATTGTTTTAAAAATTGTATGAAGTGTTCCAAAGAAATCAGTAAATATTGCTCCTAATCTTCCTAACATTTGGAATGGTCCAGCAAGGAAACTACCTAAACTTCCCATTGTTTCAAATGGATTTAAAAAATCTTTTTCATTTGGATATAGTATTTGACTTAAAATAATTGTAATTCTTTCACTAATATAAGGAACATTATTGCTATTTAAAGTTTTAATATTTGATAATGAAATATTGAAATATCTTCCACCATCACCAGTAATTCTTTGACCTCTTACAACTAATTTATCGATCTCTTTTAATGAAAATGAAAAATCATTTAACACTTCTATATCGATAATACCACTAGCACCAAATTCCATATTATATAGTTGAATTTGTTCTTCAATTAATTTTTGATTGATCTCTCCACCAACTTTAATGAATTCATTTCATGCTTTTGTTGCTGCTTCTAACGCACCGTCAAAAGCACTGCTATTCATATTAGGTATATTATTAATAGCACTTTTAAATATTTCCAATTTGGAAATAGCATTGTTAATATTAAGTAATTGTTTGCTTATTTCGTTAGCATCAATACCATTTCCACCACTATTTATTTCAGGATTAGCAAGCATTGTTTCTAATATGTTTTTTAGTTGAATTAAACTTTGATTATGCTTATTAATTTCAATATTAATATTTCCAAGATAATTATTTATTTGCTCTTGTGTAAATTTATCATACATTCCAGGACTTAAAACATCAATTCCAAATAAACCAGCAAGAGATGAAACTCCAACTAGTAATAAATTCACTAAAAACGGAACAAAGAAAAAACCAACTATTCAAAAAATTAAAAATTTAAATCTTTTGAAAAAATCTCCTTTTGTAAATCCTCTTTGATTAGCATCTATATCAATTTTGTTATAAACCCTTTTAATAGAATAATTTATTGTATAAGCAACAGACAATATTAATGTTAATAAAAATATCGTTATATATATTATAAATAATGGATCACTAGGATCAAAAATCCCAGAAATCATCTTTTCAAAAAAAGTCGCTCCTGAAACAAATGATATAACCTTTAAGGTTAAATCAAAAATTATCAAAGGAATGTTTATTCCCATGATTATCATTAATGCTATTGATAATCATAAAACACCCTTTATTATTAGAGCACCACCAAATGGTCCCATATTTCACCTATTTCCTTTCTTTTATCCCACAACAACCGATTGAATTATTGATGTAATTATAGCAGCAAAAATTGGTAATGAAATTAGAGCAACGACAAAAATCGCAAACCCTTTCATACTTCCTTTTAATTCTTTTCTTCAATTAATTACTTCTCTCTCATCTGTTTCATCTGAATTTCTTTTAATAATTCTTAAACCATATTTCATGAATGAAAAAACTACTCCAAAAAACGCTAGAAATAATCCAATAATAAACATAATATCTACTACTAAAAAACAACTATCAATAATACTAGCAATTTGATCTCCATTTGGACCTGACGCAATATCTGCTAATAAATCATTAAACATCTTACCCATCATAAATGACTTTTCATTAAACATATTATTCTCCCCTTGTATTTCTAATATGAATTAAT
>JBOFGT010000065.1:0-8697 GCA_051649265.1 Mycoplasmoidaceae bacterium | reverse complement strand
ATAATCTTTTTGGTTCATATCTAAAATAATTTTTCTATTTCTATTTCTTTCATAATCATCACTAGTATTTGTGTGATCAATACTATATTTAACTTTATTTTTAATGCAATAATCTTCTAAATATTTTTTTTCTAAATGCAAAAGAGGTCTAAATATTTTTAAATTTTTATATGTGCTTTTTTGCATAATACCATAGTATAAAGATTTTGATTTTTTTTCTAATTGTGCATAACCTGTTTCTAAAAAATCATTAAAATTGTGAGCAACAAGTAAGTTATTGTTATTTTTTTTCATAGAAACATCACAAAAAAAATTATATCTAATTTTTCTTGCATGTGCTTGGAAATTATTTATTCCATCTTTGTGCATTTCTCAATTAACAATATATGGAAAAAATTCAATTTTGTTTTCTTTGCAAAATTTTTCAACAAATTGTTGTTCATAATCAGCTTCGATTCTTTTTTTATAATTAACAAATGCAACTGCAATTATTTTATTTTTGAACATATTTAACATAGCCATTGAATCAGGACCTCCTGAGACTGCTGCTATATATTTTTTAGATGACAATTTAAATAAAAAATAATTAATAACATCTTTAATCATTGTTAAATTCCGCTAAAATTTTATCAAAATCTTTTTTATAAAAATTATCAATTATTTTTGAAGCTATTTCAATTGATTTAGAAAATATTATTTGTTCATCAAAAGAAAATTTAGATAAAACATAATTTGGAATAGAATCATTTTTATTTTTTGGTCTTCCGATTCCTATTTTTATTCTTTTAATATCTTCTGTACCTAATTTATTAATAATATCCTTAATACCATTTTGACCAGCTGATGAACCATTTCTTTTAATTTTAATTTTTCCAATTGGTAAATCTAGATCATCATAAACTACTAAAATGTTTTTAATATTAATTTTATAGAAATTTATAAATTTTAAAACACATTCACCTGAAAGGTTCATAAAAGTCTGTGGTTTTAGAAAGAAAACTTCTTTTTTATCGTCTTTCAATTTATAAAAAATGCCATCAAAAATATTAGCATTAAAAACAAAATTTTTTTGATTAGCAAAAAAATCTAAAGCAATAAAACCTGCATTATGCTTTGTGTTTTCATATTTTGATCCCGGATTACCTAGACCAATAATTAAATACTTATCCATTTAACTTATACAATTGATTAGCAACTAAATATAATTGTCTAGCTTTAAATAATGCTGAAGGAATTTTTTTACTATTTTTTGAACTTACTTTGAATATTGTGCATAAGTTTCTTAAGTTGATTTTTTTAATTCCTATTTCTTTTGCTTTTTTTGAAACATCAATGATTTTATTATTAAATTCAAGATTAAGTTTTTTATATGAACTTTTTAAAAACTCATAGTCAATATTATCAACATTATATAAAACAACACTTTTTTTATCAAGAAATGAATAAATATCTATTAATGCTGTTTTAAGAGGTGTCGCATTCATTGATTTTTTTGCTGAGTTTTCAATGAAATAATGAAGACATTTCATTTCATCATTTTCATTAAATATAATAGCAATTTGACTTGCCTGCGTAATTGAGTTTCCAAAAGTAATTTTTTCTATAAAAATTGTTGCTATGTTCATATCTTTTCCTTTAAATATATTATATATAAATCTAATAGTATTTATTAACGAAAAAAGAAATTATATTATTCCTTCTTCTTTTAATCATTTAACATCTGTATAATTTATCTTAGGACTTTTACATCCTTTTATGTAATTTTCATATCAATTTTTTGCATATATTATTTTTTCTTCAAAAAAATGTTTGTTTAAATCCAATTCAACAAATTTAATATTATCTTTTGATGGTACAAAAGAGTTTGGATCTGCATAATCTTTTGGTTCTAAAAATCCAATAACAAATAAGCCTTTTTCAATATTTCTCAGATATAAATATAAAGATAATTGCATACAATAATCTTCTGAAACTGTAAATTCATTATATTGATTAAATCACTTTTTAATTCCACCATTTTTTTCTTTAACTAAAGGAATATTATTTTGATCTTTTTGCATAATTAGTGTATTATCTACTTTTTTATAAACTAGAGAATCAATTGAAGTAGTTTTAATTTCTAACATTCTTGAATTTGTATAATCCAATTGATTTTTTTCATTGATAGGCTCTCCATCTGGAATACCGCCAAAAATCATATTATCTTTAAAGACATCTCATTGAATTTTAGCAGGAATATAACTTACATATTTTTTATTTAAAACTTCTTCAGCAAAATTTTTAATTTTTGGTTCAATTGTATTTCCAACAAATGATAAGGTTTCATCCATTTTATCTTTAAAAATTCCAACCATAATTGCTCATGATTTCACTTCAGTAGTTCATTCACTATTCCCAAGAATTGAAGAGAATCTACTCCCTGTTATTTTTTTAAATTTTCATCTGTTTTTTTCAACATATTCCTGTGAAAGAATTATTTGATTATCTCTAATAAAAAAATCTTTATTAAATTCTTTAATAAATGGCATAATTTCTCCTTAAAAACCTAAGCTGGGAACAAAATTATCAATACTACCATTATACATGCCTTTTGAAGCTAATTTAATGTTTGTAGAAACCAATTGAACACTTTCTCTTATTCTATTCAATTTATTTAATGTATCTTTAATTGATTTTTTATAAAATTCCATGTTTCTATCACAAATAAAAACATTAACTTTTGTTAATTGTGAAAAGTCTTGTTCTAATAATTTACTTAGTTCTCTAATATCATAATGCAAATCAAATATTAATGACTTCATTCAATTTTTAATGTCAGGCATTAATTCTTGATCAATTTCAATTTTTTCCACTTTATTAGTATTTATTTCAATTAAATCTGGATTGATTTTAATTTTTTCACTATTTGTATTATTTTTATTATAAATATAGTAGTCTTTACCATCAAAATTAATAAACTTTCTTTCTGTTGCTGGACTATTTGAAATAAATTGTTCTTTAGTAAAAATTTTAATTGATAAGTCAATAGATCCTACAACTGAGCTTGTATTTTTTAACATATTAATATCTTTAATATCTACAAAAAAACTACTCATGTCTTCTTCAGGTGAAAATAAATAATATTTACTATTATCATTAATAAAAACTTTTTCTTCTACTACTTTTTTAAAAGCTAAATCTTTAACTATTTCTGATTTAATATAGCTAGAAAAACCAATATATTTTTCTTTTGTTATATCATATTGAGAATAGAAACCATATTCAAAATTTGAAGTCAGATCATTAATAAATTTAGCTACAACATTTGAATGAATTGGCTGATTTCATAATATATGTTCAACGATAAAACAATCAGTTATATCTACTTCTAATCTTCCATTTAATATTGCTGATATTTTTAGAGTTTTGTCAATTGATTTTCAAATATCATTACTATTTAAAATTTGATCAATTCCATGTTGCTTTGATTGTTTTCTACTTTCATTAAAATCACTAATTTTTTCTTTAAGTTTTGCAATAAAAATTTTAGAAGGATGATCTAAAGAAACATAACTAGCTAACGAATTTACAAATTCTACATCTTCTAGTCTAAATTTTTCTTCATCTTTTAAGTTAATGTGATAATTCATATTATCTTCAGCGCTAATACCTTTTTTGGCGTCTCTTGCATCAGATGTAGTGTTAATAAAATATTTAATAAAAATCGAATTTCAAATGTGTTTTGAAATTTCATCTGTTGGTCTATTAAAATCTCCAGTCATTACTTTTAACGGAACATCTAAATGAATTAATGTTCCATTATTCATATAAGTATTTTGAAGAAAAAAATCTAATAAAACATTTTTAACAAATCGATTTCCACTTAAACCATTTGATATTAAGCAAACATCAGAGGAAGTTAGAAATCCTATTATTTTTCTAATGTACTTTCCTTCCTTTATTGCTTCTTCATCAACTGGACCTAGAATATCATCTATAGTTGTAGTGTTGTCTACAATAATTTCAAATGGTTTAGAATCAGAAAAAATGTTTTTTATAGAATCAAATATATATTTATCTAGTTTTTTTGAACCTGAATAAATATAGAACGGCTTTTTAATAAATGCTGATAAAATTGAAAGTTTTGTAATGTTCTCATTATTTATGTGATTTCTAGAGATTTCTTTAATTATTTTTTTTGCTTTAACCTTTAAAACAGTTAGTCTTTCGTTTATTTTTTTATCATGAAGGAAGTCTTGATTCATATTCACCTAAAACATAATACACAAAGATATTATAAACTATATTGCTAATTTATAATTATATAATTTAATTACTATGCTTGTTATATAATATTACACACATAGAAAAAAGGAACTAAAATGAAAAAATATAAAATTTTTTTTAACAATGGAATGAGAGAACTAGATAATACAATTGAAATACGTTCACCAGAAACAAATGAAATAGTAGGAATATTACCAGCATTTAAAAAAGAACAAATAGATAACATTTTTGAAAATGCAGAAAGAGCATTTAATATTTGATCATTGAAATCAGAACAAGAAAGAATTGATTATCTAATGGCATTTGGAAAGATAATGCTTGATAATAAAGAAGAATTAGCAAAGGTGCTTGTTGATGAAGTAGCAAAAAATTATACTGATGCAGTTAAAGAAGTAGAAAGATCTTATGATTATATTGTTGAAACAATTGATGAATACAAGAAAAATTTTATTGATCCCAAAATACAATATGATAATCCCATTACTAAAAAAGGTAAAGTATCATATCAAAAAAGAATTCCATTGGGTATTGTATTAGCTATATCACCATTTAATTATCCGGTTAACCTATCAATATCTAAAATAATTCCTGCATTAGTTTTAGGAAATACAGTAGTATTTAAGCCTGCAACACAAGGAAGCATTTCAGGAGCTTTGTTATCTAAATATTTTTACGAAGCTAATTTACCTGAAAATGTATTTAATGTTGTTATTGGAAAGGGATCAGAAATTGGAGATAAACTAATTGAGAATAAAAAGACTAAAATGGTTTCATTCACTGGAGGGGTTAATATTGGACATAAAATAGCTAAAGAGAAATCAAGTATTCCTCTTGTACTAGAAATGGGTGGAAAAGATCCAGCAATTGTTTTAAAAGATGCAGATATTAATTTAGCAGTCAAAAATATTGTTAAAGGTAGTTTATCTTACTCTGGTCAAAGATGTACAGCAATTAAAATTGTTTTTATTGAAAAAGGAATTGCCAAGGAATTCAATAATAAGCTAATTGAAGAAGTTAAAAAATTAAAAGTTGGTTTAGCAATTGATGAGAGCGATATTACTGCTTTAATTAGTCCTAGCGCAGTTAAATGAGCATTAAAATTAATTAATGATGCAACTGATAAGGGAGCAAAATTAGAGCTTGGTGGAAATACAAAAAATAACATTTTATATCCTACAGTATTAACAAATGTTAAAAATAATATGATGATATATGATCAAGAGCAATTTGCTCCAATTATTCCTATTGTTGAATTTGATAATATTCAAACTGTAATAAATGATCTAGATAAATCATTATATGGATTACAAGCATGTATATTTACTAATAATGAAAAAGAGTTTACAAAAATAGCAAGCAAACTAGATTGCGGATCGATTAATTGAAATACTCCATCTTCAAGAGGGCCTGATAAATTTCCATTTATTGGAGTTAAGGATTCAGGATTTGGAACTCAAGGAATTTATTGAGCTCTTGAATCTATGTCAAGAATAAGATCGTTTGTAATGGAAAAATAAAATTGAACTATAAATCCAATTTTATTTTTTTTATTATTTCTTTTATTTCATCTTTTGTTTCATCGTTTTTTAAGGATTCACAAATAATTGCTTCTACATACCCTACTTTTGATCCAATATCATATCTTTTACCTTCAAATATTTTTCCATAAAAAACTTGAGATTCAGAAAGTGATCTAATAGCTGAAGTAAGTTGTATTTCACCTGAATTATCTATTTTAACATTTTCAAGTACATTAAATATTTGTGGACTTAATATATATCTTCCCAAAATGGCGTAATTAGAAGGAGCTTCTCCTAATTTTGGTTTTTCAACAAATCCTTTTAATTTTAAAATAGATTTGTCACTTTTATATTTTTTATCTATATCAACAATTCCATACATTGGAGTTTGAGAATTATCAACTTCTTGAATACCAATTACTGGAGCATTTGTACTTTTATGTGCTTTAATACACTGAAGTAGAGCAGGTTCATTTGAATTATCATTTTGAACAACAACATCATCACCTAAAAGAACTGCAAAATATTCATCTCCAATAAATGATTTAGCTGCTAATATCGCATCTCCTAATCCTAGAGGTTCTTTTTGTCTTATATATTGAATTTTAGCAATATCAGCAATTTTTCTTAATTTTTTTGCTTGATCTTTTTTGCCTTTTTTATTCAATCAATATTCAATTTCAAAAGAATAATCAAAATGATCCATAATCGAATTTTTTGTATTAGAAGTTACAATTAAAATTTCTTCAATCCCAGAAGCAACTGCTTCTTCAACTATATATTGAATAGTTGGCGTATCTAAGATAGGTAGCATTTCTTTTGGTAGAGCTTTTGTAGCAGGAAGAAATCTAGTACCTAATCCAGCTGCTGGAATAATAGCTTTTCTGACTTTTTGCATATTAATCCTTAAAGAAGCTTAATCATTTTAAATCATATTTAGATGAGATAGCATCTTTATCAGATAGTAAAAAACCTCTCTCATCAAAAACTTTATATTCAAACAAAGTATTATCAATATTAATAACATATGATCTAAAAGGTTTAAAACTATCAGTATATTCAATATGATTTATTGTTAAACTATATTTTTTATCTAAACTAAATTCTTTTGGCACATTTAAATAATATTTTCTATTAGCAAAAATAATTCCATCAAATCTATTTATATGTAGGGGTTCTTTTTTGTCTTCTGAAAAATATAATGTATCTATTCCAGAAACATTTTTATCCATTTTCAAACTTAAAGTTTGACCTGATCTAATACCATGTCTTTCAATACCATTTAAAATATAAGATTTAGCCTTGAACTGAACAATTTGATTTTCTTTTTCACTCAATGCTTTTTCAATTATTATATCATCTTTTTTATTTGACTCATTTTCAACATTACTAATAACAAACTTTTTTAAATCATGAATTTTTTCATCAAATATTAAGTTTAATTCATTTTTAGATTGAGTGATAATTTTATCAATATCATTCTTAAATTCATCAACATCAAAATAAACTCCAAGACCCTCATCACTAACTGCTAATAATTTATTTCTTTCATTGTGAATAGAATCTAAGAATCAACCTGGATCAACATTGCTATTTTTAATGTTTTCATTTTCTTCTTCACCAAATTTACTTTTAATTTTTTTAATAATAACATTAATTGCATTAGCTTGATTTCTTCATGAGTTTTCAAGTTTAATTAATTTTTCATTTTGAATTTCAAATTTTTTATTATTTTCTAATCATGCCTTTTGAACAACATAAATTTCGTCATTAAAATTTTCATTCTCATTTGAATATTTTTTTAATTCATTTGCAAACCTAATTTGTTTATCAGCAATTTCAGAAATTGAACTAAGTTTATCTTTTAATGTAATTTTAACATCTTCAACTTCTTTTATTAAATCCAATTTATAATCACTAATTTTATCATCAATTTTTTGAAGAACATTATCACCAATTAAATTATCTGAGATTTTTTGCATTTTCTCATTTGTTGCTTTAACAAAATCTTTCAATTCTTTTTCAATTTCATTTTTTGAATTTTCAATTGAATATTTTAATTTAATAATTTCTTTTGAATCAACTGAGTTAGCAGCTACTTTATCTATTTTTTCATTAGTAGAAGAAGTTTTTTCATAAACAGTATTTTCAATGTTTTCTTTTAATAAATTAACTTTTTCATTAATTTTATGTAAAACAACTTTGATATCTTGCACAAATTTTTCATCAATTTTTTTGTCATTATATTTTGTATCATAAACATCAATTTCATCTATTTTACTATTTAACTTATCAATTCTTGATAATTTACCATCTGGTAACAAAGTGTTTCTTTTAGATAATAAAGAATAAATATATTTGCTTGAGAAAGTAGTATCATTACTTATTTTTGAGTCATCCACAATTCTTTTTGATTTAATTGGATTATTCATTACTTGCTTGTTTTCCCGTGAAATATTTTTTTTCTCTTCTGAAAAATTTTGTAGATCTTTATCAAATGTTTGACTTTTGATTCTCTCTAAGTTTTGAATATTTTTTAATAAATCGCTATCACTATAATCATCAATTATCCCAATATTCTTTAAAAACTTATTATCGCTATTATCTTCAAATGAATCCTTAATAGTTTCATATGTGTTTAAAAAATCTATTATCTCATTTTTTTTAATATCTTCTAATTCATATGTTTTATCATTAGATAACTTTAAAAAAAGAGACCCTCTTCTCTTTGTCTCTTCAATCATTTTTAATTCTTTTATTTTATCTAAAGAATAAATCTCAGTATCTGGAATCTTGTTTATTTTTGAATAAATAAAAATTTTATTTTTGGAAACAAAAAAAATAATAGGTTTACTATTTGAATCATTTGAAATAGATGATAAGACTTCCACATTAGCTAATGAGGCAATCA
>JBOFGT010000064.1:0-17751 GCA_051649265.1 Mycoplasmoidaceae bacterium | reverse complement strand
GATATATTTAATAAGAAATAATAAAAATGGATACTTACTCAAGTGGTTAAGAGGGCACCCTGCTAAGGTGTTAGGTCGGCTTGCCGGCGCATGAGTTCGAATCTCATAGTATCCGCCATTTTAAATAAAAAAACACTTGAATAAATTTAAGTGTTTTTTTATTTAATTTTTTATTTATAATATTTTTTACTAGGTTCAATATGAATAATAGAATAATAATCAAGACAAATAAAACATTAAAAGGTGATCAACCAAATGCTGTTAAAAAATTAGTTGATAATTTTTTAAATAAAGGGATTAAAAAACAAGTTTTGTTAGGTGCTACAGGAACTGGAAAAACTTTTACTGTTGCTAATGTTATTAATCAACTAAATAAAAAAGCATTAGTACTTGCTCCAAATAAAACTTTAGCAGCTCAACTTTATATGGAGTTAAAAGATTTATTTCCGGAAAATAGAGTTGAATATTTTGTATCTTATTTCGATTTTTATCAACCTGAAGCTTATGTCATAAAAAGCGATACTTACATTGAGAAAACTTCTGTTACAAATTCAGAGATTGAATTATTAAGGGTTTCAACATTTAATTCACTTGTGGAAAGAGAAGATGTGATAGTTGTTGCTTCAGTAGCTGCTATTTATGCTTCATCTTCACCTGAGCAATTTAGACAAAATAGAATTATCATTAGTATTAAAGATAAAACTAAATATTCAAAATTAAAAAGCGAACTTATAAGATTAAATTATGAAAGAAATGATATCGATCAGAAGCCAGGTACATTTAAAATAACTGGAGATATTTTAGAAGTTTCTCCACCTTTTTCAAATGAATTTATTTATCGACTTTCATTTTTTGGAGAAGAAATTGAAGAAATTGCTGAGATAGATCCTATTACTAAAAAAGTAATTAAAAAATATGATTTTTTTGTTTTACCAGCTGCAAAAGAATATATCTCTGATGCAACTAAATCAAAGGAGTGATTATCTTCAATTAGAATGGAACTTAAGGAAAGAATTTCATTCTTTAAAGAAAATAATAGATTGATTGAGGCTCAAAGAATAGAAGAGAGAACTAATCATGACATGGATGCTTTAGATGAATTAGGTTATTGTTCTGGAATTGAAAATTATTCAAGACATTTAGAATCAAGAAAGGAAGGAGAAACCCCCTTTACACTTTTTGATTATTTTGGAGATGATTGAATACTTATAGTTGATGAATCACATTTAATGATTCCACAAATCCATGGAATGCATAATACTGATAAGTCAAGAAAAATGAATTTAATTGAATATGGTTTTAGACTACCTTCATCTTTAGATAATAGGCCATTAAAGTTTGAAGAATTTTATGAAAAATTGGATAAAGTGGTTTATGTATCAGCAACTCCAAGTGAATGAGAAAAGCAAGATAGTTCTGATATCGTTGAACAAATAGTTAGACCAACTGGATTACTAGATCCTATAATAAAAGTTCTTCCTAGCGAAAATCAAATTATTAAAATTCTAGAATTAATTAAATCAGCAAGAAAAAAAGATGAAAGAGTTTTAATAACGGTTTTGACAATTAGAATGGCAGAGGAATTAACTGCATATTTGAAAGATAGTAATATTAAGTGTCAATTTCTTCATAACGAAATTAAAACAATGGAAAGACTCACAATTCTTAATCAATTAAGAAAAGGAGTCTTTGATGTAGTTATCGGAATCAACCTTTTAAGAGAAGGTTTAGATTTACCAGAAGTATCAACTGTAATAATAATTGATGCAGATAAACAAGGTCTTTTTAGAAATACTAAATCGCTCATTCAAACAATTGGTAGAGCATCTAGAAATTCAAAAGGGACTGTTTATATGTTTGCAGATAAAATTACTACTGCGATGAAAGAAGCAATTGATGAAACAAATAGAAGAAGGATAATACAAGAGGCTTTTAATAAAGAACACAATATTACTCCTAAAACTATTATTAGACCAATTGAAAACATTTCTAAAGATGATAATCTAATAATTGATTTTTCAAGAAGATCAAAAGATCACAAGAAAACACCAGCAGCTAAAAAACAACTTATTAATGGTTTAAAAATTCAAATGAAAAGTGCTGCAAAAAATCAAGAATATGAAAGAGCTGCATATCTTAGAGATTTAATTTTTGAAGCAGAAAATGAATAGAAGCAGAAAATAAATAAAGGAAATAATATGAAAATACTTTCGATAGATATAGGCGGAACAACAACTAAATTTGCAATTATTTGTTCTGAAACAAAAAAAATAATAAAGAAATATGATGCAGTTAAAACTCAAAAGGGTAACTCATTAAAATGATTATTTGATGACTTCAATAAAAATATTAATGAAACTTATGAAGTAATTTCAATATGTATTCCAGGATTTTTTTCAAAGGAAAAACAAATGGTTGTATCTGCATTTAATTTAGGATATAAAAATTTTAAAATAATCGAAGAATGCAAAAAATATTCTAATAAAAAAGTTTTTGTAACTAATGATGCAAATGCAGCATCTTTAGGAGAATATTGAAAATCAAATTTAAAATATAATAATGTGATTTTCTACACTATAGGAACAGGTGTTGGTGGAGCAATAATTATTGATAAAAAAATATATGAAGGTTCAATAGGATTTGCTGGAGAATTTGGACACGGTCCTTTTTTAGAAAAAAAAATTAAATGTAATTGTGGCAACGAACATTGTATAGAACCAGTATCATCAGCCACAGGAATTACAAATAATTTAATATTGAATGCTAAAAATAATCCAAAATCAAGATTAGGCAAATTATATAAATTAGACACAAAAAATTTTTCAATTGAAAAAGTTATTCCATTAATAAAAATTAAAGACAAACTTGTTATGAAATCTATAAAAGATTCGTTAACTCCATTAGTCAATCACATTGCTGTGATGATATATGCTCTTAATCCAGATGCTGTATTTATTGGCGGTGGGCCTTCTAGACTAGGTGATGATTTAATGGGTATTATTCAATCTATTTTAAAAGATAATAAAAATCCTTCAATAATAAAATATACAAAAATTCTAATATCAAAGCATGGAAATGATTCTGCACTATATGGTTGCGCCTATAACACAATAAGTAATTTAAAATCTTTTTAAATATTTTTTTAGAATAAAATGTGCTATCATTATTAATGAGCATGTCAGCATATATGCATTAATAAATAATTATTTTATAACTAAAGTTTTGTTAGTAAGTTCGCTGAAGAAACCGAAAACATCAATATAAAATAGCCTATTAAGAGCATATAGTCTTCCTTGCTTCAAGGAGTAAAAATGTCAAAATATACAGGTAGTATACATAAAAAATCTAGAAGATTAGGTTTTTCACTTTTGGAAAATGATAGCGAATTTTCTAAAGGTAAAAAGAGAAAAACTGCACCAGGTCAACATGGAGCTAACATAAGAAAACTTTCAGGTTATGGTGAACAATTACAAGAAAAGCAAAAAATGGCTTATCTTTATGGTTTAAATGATCGTCAATTTAGAAGATTATTTAAAATTGCTCAAAGCATGAAAGGTCCATTAACTTTAAACTTATTTATTGTTCTTGAAAGTAGACTAGATAATATGGTTTTTAGAATGGGCTTTGCACCAACTAGAAGATCCGCAAGACAAATAGTTAATCATGGTCATGTTTTAGTTAATGGCAAAAAATGTAATATTCCATCTAAAATTGTCGAGTTAAATGATGAAATTTCAATAATCGAATCTTCAAAAAAACTTAAAATTGTTGAGGATGGAGAAAAAAATACAAAATTTGGTTTTGTTAATGTAGATTACAAAACAAAAAAAGGATCTTATATTAGATTTCCAAATAGAGAAGAACTTCCTGCAGATATAAATGAAGCTTATGTTGTAGAATGATACAAAAGACTGGTATAGTCATTTATATATTTTTTTAAAATATATAAATAAAAGGAATTAATATGATTAAATTTATCAATCACCCATTAATTAAAGATAAGCTAACAAGAATGCGAAAAGTAGAAACTCAATCTACAAAATTCAGAGATAATCTAACAGAACTAACTCAACTAATGGCTTATGAAGTTACTAGAGACTTCGAAGTAAATGAAATTGAAATAGATACTCCTATTTGTAAAGCTAATGGCTATAAACTTAAAAATCATATAACTATTATTCCAATTCTTAGAGCAGGATTGGGAATGTCAGATGCTTTGAAGTCATTGATTCCAACTGCTTCAGTTGGTCATATAGGAATCTATAGAGATGAAGAAACTTTAAAAGCAAAAACATATTACTGTAAGATGCCTAAAAATATTAAGGAATCAATTACTCTAGTATTGGATCCAATGTTAGCAACCGGTAGCTCAGCAATTACAGCTATCGATATTTTAAAAAAAGAGTACAAACCATTAAAAATAATTTTTATATGTTTAGTTGCTTCGCCTGAAGGTGTTAAAAAATTATCTGAAAAACATCCTGATATAGATATTTATGGTGCATCACTAGATGAAAAATTGAATAAGAACGGATATATTGTTCCAGGACTTGGTGATGCAGGTGATAGAATCTTTGGAACTAAATAATTATTTTATATAAAAAATAAATTAATGACACATTAAATAAGTATGGAGTCCATATGAATGATGTGTTATTGTTTTTTTCTATTAAATATAATGGTGATTGAGAATTAATATTTGAAGCCCTTCAAAAAAAGGAAAAAATTAAATCAAAAGAAATAAATAATATTAAAAATAATTTTACTTATAAATACATGACTATAATTGATAGGAAATATCCTCAATCATTAAAAGATGTATATAAACCGCCATTTCTAATATATTATAATGGTAATGTTAGTTTATTAAATAATAAACTTGTTACACTAATTGGCAAATGAAATATAAGTGATTTATTATTACTTATTAAAAATAGAAGAGATGTTACTTTTGTTTTAGAACAAAATAATATGAATAAAGCTTTATCAGATGAAATGATGCTAAAAAAAATAAATCATATATTGATTTCTAATTTTGGTATTAGAGAAAGTCACGATGGTTCTATTCATAAGTTAGTAATTTCAGAATTTGTTGAAAAGAACATAAAAATTGCCTTTGATCAGATTCAAGATAGAATTTTATTAGGAATTTCAAGTAATTCTATTATAAAATATAATAAAAAAAATTATCGAATTCTAACAAGTTTAGAAATAGGTAAAATTGAAAATATAAATATGTATTTTTTTAATGATTGTGATCAAAAAATTATTGATAGATTTAGGCTTAATAAAATTGAAAATATTTCTAAAATATTTTTAAAAAATTAAATTAATATAGAGAATTTTTGTTCTATAATTTAGTATAACAAACATAAGAATGGAATTGCATGAGCAAAAAACTTTTAATTATTGAATCACCGAATAAAATTAAGACATTAACAAAATACTTGAATAATGATTTTGATATTTTAGCAACAGTTGGACATATTAGAGATTTAGCAAAATTTGGTATGGGTTTTGATCTTACAACATTTGAACCTAGATGAATTTTGATGAATGATAAAAAAGAAATTATTGATGAAATTAAAAGAAAATCAAAGACTGCTCCAGAAATATATATAGCAACCGATCCTGATAGAGAAGGAGAAGCAATTGCTTGACATATATTTGACATTCTTCCAAAAGAGCTTCAATCTAAATGTTATAGAATAACTTTTAATGAAATTAGTCAAAAAGCAATTTTAGAATCTTTTAAAAATAAAAGAGAAATAAATAAAGAATGGGTTCAATCTCAATTTGCTAGAAGAATAATTGATAGATTAATTGGTTTTAAACTATCGCAATTAATGCAAAGTAAATTGAAGGCAGAATCAGCGGGGAGAGTTCAATCCGTTGCTTTAAAATTTATTGCTGATAGACAAAAAGAAATTGATGCTTTTATTCCAATACAATGATTCAACATTGATATTGCATTAGGACCAAAAACACCATTAGTTTTAAAAGAATTAAATAGCAAATATAAAATTAAGTCAAATCCAGAAATA
Source organism: Mycoplasmoidaceae bacterium (assembly GCA_051649265.1). Classification (GTDB taxonomy): domain Bacteria; phylum Bacillota_I; class Bacilli_A; order Mycoplasmatales; family Mycoplasmoidaceae; genus CAMREV01. Next base: position 11,707 of record JBOFGT010000064.1, on the reverse strand, counting down.
AAAAGAACAGGATTTAATTTTTTTACTAAAAAAGAAGCTGAAGAAGTTTTTAATGAATTAGAAGAAAATTGTATACTTGAAAAAATAGGTGATCCTGTTTTTCAAAATAGTTCAAGTAAACCTCCTTATAAAACATCTACATTACAACAAGATGCAATTAACAAACTAAATATGAGTTCAAAACAAACTACATCTATTGCTCAAAAATTATATGAAGGTATTAGCATTAATGGAAATCAAATGGCTTTAATTTCATATCCTAGAACTGACAGCATAAGACTTTCAGATGACTTTGTTAAAGATAGTTTAAAATTTATTGAAATCAAATATGGTAAAAAATATTTAGGTAATATAAAACTTGTTAAAGAGTCAAAGACAAATGTTCAAGATGCACATGAAGCAATTAGACCAATTGATATAAATATTACTCCAGAAAGCATTAAAAATGAATTAGGTAAAAGAGAATGAGATCTTTATAATCTTATTTGAATAAGAACTGTTGCTAGTTTAATGGCTGATGCTAAATTTAAGAAAATAACATTGAGCTTTTCAAATAACAAAAACTTATTTGAAATATCTTCAAGAGTTTGTGAGTTTGAAGGTTTTAGATTAATTTATAAATCAAATGAAAAAGAAGATGATTTGACAATTAACATCGAAGATTTTAAAATTGGATCAAAACATAAATTTATTCCACAAAATAATCAAGATAAAGGAATCTCTGAGCATTTTACCTCTCCTCCTCCAAGATTTACGCAAGCTTCTTTAATTTCTGAACTTGAAAAAACTGGTGTTGGTAGACCGTCAACTTATAATACAATGGTAAATATCGTTGTTGATAGAGGATATTCTACATTAGAAAACAAAGCTTTTAATATTACTAATATTGGTAAATCTGTCATTAAAGAATTAAATGATTTTTTTAGTGATGAAATCAATCCTAATTTTACAAAATCTATGGAAGAAAGACTTGATAAGATAGCATCAGGAAATGAAAATTGAAAAGACTGATTAAAAATATTTTACCCTAAATTTGATGATAAAGTTAAAAATGCTTGAAATAATATTGATAAAATTGCAGATGAAGAAGTTGGTAGAAATTGTCCTGATTGTGGTAGATCATTAGTTTACAAAAAAGCAAGAAAGGGAAATAGTAGATTTATTGGTTGTAGTGGTTATCCAGAATGTAAATACTTAGAACCTCTTGAAAAACCAGAGATTCTTGATATTATTTGTCCTCTATGCAAACAACATAAATTAGTAATTAGAAAAAACAAAAAAGGTAGTAAATTTATTGCTTGTACTGGATTTCCTAATTGTCGTTACTTACTTTCGATGAAAGATTATGATCTACATATGAAAGATCATGCTAGTGAACCATTACCAATTATAAATTATACTAATAAGTTAAAAAATAAAACCAAAACAAAATCAAAGAAAAAAGAAAGCAAATAATTGCTTTCTTTTTAAATGTGACATCACACATTTTTAAAAACTTATTGCTGCTTCATTTCTGACCTGACAAGTTTCATTATAAAAACTGTAATGTCATATATATTATAATATTTTATAAAAATTTTAAATGATTTTATTTTCTTTAATATATAATTGAAATTTTTTTCTAAATTTATCAAAGTGCAAATAAGTTTTTTTGTGAGGAATATTTAATTCTTTTGAAATTTCTTTTAAATTATAATTTTTTAATTTTAATTTAACTATTTCTTTAATAGGGCTTTTTGGATTATCTAAACAATAACTTTCTAGAAAATTTTTTACCTGATTCATTTTTCTTTCTCTTTCAGACCTTTCAACATATTCATCTTCTAAAGATTTTGTTGAGCAAAGCTCCAAATTTTCAATTGGCTTTTGATTTTGATTTGTATTGATAGATGCTTTGTTCAATACATTTTGCTTTTTGGTTAAAAACTTTTTTGCATATCTTGCTGCACTTGATTTTGTAACTATATGAAGATATTGAATTAATTTATAATTTTGATTATGAATATCAAATTTGATTACTGCTTCTTTAAAAGCATAAAATATGCTTGATAAATAATCTTCAGACTCTAGAGGAATATTAAAATTTTTATAATAAATGTATTTTAAAAAGCTTTTATAAACAAACTCACCATATTCTTTTCATAGAATTAATAAAGATTCTTCATCATCATATTTTTGAATTTTTTCTACTAAAGCAATTTCTTTTTCAATTTGCAAAATATTACTCCTTTAAGTGAAAATTTCTAATATAATTTAAAATTATTCCAGCAGAAACACTTACATTTAATGATTGAACACTTCCTAACATTGGGATATTTATTTTGAAATCGGAATTTTCAATTAATTTTTTAGATATACCATTTTTTTCATTTCCAAAAATTAGACAACAATCAAAATTAAACTTTGTATCATTTAAATTTTTTGAATCATTTAGTGTTGTAGAAACTATTCAAAAATTATCTTCTTTTAGTTTTTTAATAGTAGTTCCCAAATTTGTAACGCGAAGAATATTGCTATTATATATAGCGCCTGTGCTTGCCTTTATTACATATTCATTAATTTCTGCTTGATTTTTATTTTTAATAATAATTCCATCAACACCAAAAGCATCACAACTTCTAATAATTGCTCCAAAATTACCAGTATCACTTATTTCATCAATTATTACAATAACTTTTCTTTTGTTGATGCTTGATTTAACTTTTGATAAAAAATAAGAAAAATTCTCTGTTAAATAATTTTCATTTTTAATTCATGCAATAACTCCTTGATGATTTGAATCAAAGTTATTAAAAAATGCTTTTTTTTGAACAATATAATTTATATTTTTTTTTTCACATATCTTTTTTATTTCCGGGAAAACAGTTAAACTATGAACAACTAAAACATTGTCTTTTTTTAGTTGTTCAAGAATAGCTTTTTTCCCTACTAATATATTGGCCATATAAAACTCATTTTCTATATTAAAAAAAAATTATAATAAAACAATTTTAAATTAGTTTCATTATAATCAATCTTTTTCTTATTTCATCTGCTTCTTTAAATTTTTTATTAATTAAAAATTCATTTCAATTTTTAATTAATTCAATATTTTCATTTGTATGAACTTTTGGATAAATAATTCCTAGCAAATCTAAAGTATTTTTTACATCATTATAAATTTTGTTTAATTCATTAAAATTTTTGCTTGAAATTTTACTTGAAAAAAGTTTTATTTTCTCATATATTATTGTAATAATATTCGGAAGATTCAAATTATCACTAAAGATATTTAATATTTCTTCTGAAATAGTCTCAATTTTATTATATGAGTTATTTAAAATTAAATAGCTATATGCCTTATTTATATCTCTTTCAATTTGATCAATCTTTTTTTGACTTTCTTCTAAAAGCTTACTATTATAGTTTATAGGTTTTTCATATCTTGTTTGATAAAACATTCACCTAATTGAATTAGAATTTGACTTTTTTAGTAAATCTTTTGCTAGAACAAAGTTGTTTAATGATTTAGACATCTTTTCTTCATCAATCATTAAGTGTCCTGTATGCATTCAAATTTTTGCTAATGGTAAACCATATCTTGCAAGATTTTGAACATTTTCATTTTCATGGTGGGGAAATCTTAAATCTATTCCTCCACCATGAATATCAACTTGCTTACCAATGTATTTATTGATTAGTACACAACATTCAGTATGTCATCCTGGTCTTCCTAACCCCATTGAACTTTCTCATCTAACTCCATCTTTGGTGTTTTTTCATAAAACAAAATCATTTTTATTTTCCTTGTTAAAATCTATATCTATTCTTTCTCCGTTATTTAATTTATCTATTTCAATAGACGATACAATTCCATATTCCTTAAAATCTTTAGTAGAAAAATAAACATTACCTTCAATTTCATAAGCATGCTTTTTTTCTATCAATTCTTCAATCATTTTAATCATTAAATCCATATTATCTGAAACAGTTGGCATTTGAACTGGATAAATATTTAATTGCTTTAAAATTGCTTTATAGTGTTCAAAAAACATTTGGGACAATTGTTTTTCTGACAGATTCATTTCAATTGCCTTAGCAATTATTTTGTCATCTATATCAGTGATATTATGAATAAAATTTACTTTAATTTTTTTATGTATTAAGTATCTATGTAACACATCAAATATAATTATTGGTCTAATATTACCAATATGAACATGATTGTATACAGTTGGACCACATAAATAAATACTAATAGAATCACCATTCAATTCTATTGGTTTTTTACTTGATGAATCTATAAGAGATATTATTTTATTCATTTTTATTTTTTATTTAAATAAATGAAACTTCATTTATTCAATCACCTAATTCTTTTTTAATTTCATTTTCGCTAATTGTATCAATTTCAAAAATAAGTTCTTTATTAATTGATCTCAAAGCATAGAACAATGTTGGCAATTGTTCATATACAAAAGCCATAACATTCAAGTTATCATTATAAATTATATATGACCCATGATTTCAAATATGATTGCAATCATCAACATATTCTTGATTGAAAGTTATTTTTTCATTAGCATTTGAATTTTTTTTAATTTGATTAAAAACTTTCATATTTTTTTCATTATATAATGCTATCATTGGCATTGGTCTAATTCCAGGAATATATTTAATTTTAAATTTATTCATTTTCTCAACTTTTCACTACATATAAAACATTGTCATGATTCCTTAATGTCTTCATTGATGCCGAAGGATTTTTTTCGTATTGTTCATCTGTCAAGTATTTTATTGCTTCTTTTTCAATTAATGCAATAATTTTATGACTTTTTGTTAAAGATCTATTTCCACAATTAATTGATTGTTCAGGTGCATTATTTAATTTAAAAATTTCCATTAAATTTTCAGCTTCTTTTTCATCTATCGCAGACAAATTTGTTCCAATATTTTCAACATAGTTTTCAATGTAAGGAATATTTCCATCTTTGTCTATGAATACAACTGAAAAGCTTATTCTTCCATTAGTAAAAACTTTAATTGTTTTATCAAAATCTGAAGGACTAATTAATAATTCTTTATTAATTCTTGACTCGTCTTTTAATCTAAAAGAGCAAAAATTAATTTTATTATCTAAAAGTTCAAAAAACTTTTGATAAGTTGATACTTGAAAAAAATCAATGTTGTCTGGACCAATAAAATCATACATGTTTATGATATTTATTTTATCAAATTCTTTAGTTATTTTTTTTCTAATTTTTTTAGATACATTCTTTTTGGCTCATTTACTAGACATTGTATTAGCATTAAATAAGTTCCTATATATTAAATCTAAATTAGGATATCAAGGTAAAATACATGAAACCTTTTCAGCAATGTTTAATTCGCTTAATATTTCATTTCCGATTAAATCTATTGTTTCTGAGATAGTGTCATGATTTATTATTTTGTACTTCATTTTTTATTTACCATATTCTTATCTAAGATGTTATTCAATGAGTTCCAAGTATCTATTAGATCACTATTAATCATTAATTCATTTACATCTTTATTATAATTCAAATATTGATAATTTTGAATTCCATTAATAATTATGTATGAATTCATTGGTCTTTTTCCTAAAAATTCATGAATAAGCTCACATAGGTATTTATAATCGTTTACCTGATCTTTGTATAAAAGAATTTTTTTATCTTTAATTGTTCACATAAATTTTCTTAGTGCCACAGTTAAAAAATGTTGATGTTCATAATATTTCTTTGCTTTGATATATTTAGAAAAATCTTCATCTCAATTTTCAACAATTTTACCATTTAAAAAAGATATAGCTCTAATACCTAATACAATTTTTCTTCTTTTAATTCCTTCTTCAAGAACTACTTTTTTAATATTAATGTTGAACATTGCATAACCATCTATTTTTGATATATTATCTTGCACACTTAAGTTTTTCATTGTTATTTTAATTGTTGGATCAATGATAGTTGACTCTACACTTCTTTTATTAATTATTTTTTCAATAATTTCCTCATCAGAATATTTTACTCATTCACGATAAATTTTAAACATTACTTCTGCATCATAAAAAGCATTATGAAGTTTTTCTTCATCATATTTTACATTAAAAAAAATTGCTAAATTAATAAGAGAAATAGATTGATTATCACATGTCAATTTTTTTCACTCATCTTGGATATCAAAAAATCTAATATTTGGTTTTTTTCCTAATTCTTTTTCAAATAGTTCTAATAAAAAATTGTAGTCAAAATTTCCAAAGCTTACAAAATAACTATCATCAACAAATTTATAAATTTTATCTAAAACTATTTTATTACTCGGAGCATTATTAATTAATTCCAATGCTTCTTGTCCAATCAATTTAATTACATTATGAGAAATATTTCTTTCCGGATTTGAGTATCAATTAACTTGGAACGCTTTGCCTTGCTGAATTTTAATTGCTCCAAATTGAAGTAATTTACCATTTTTATGATCTGCTTCAATATCTAAAAAAACTATATCTGAATTTATAGGAATGTTAAGCATCTTAGCCTCATTTTTATGCGATATTATTTTATTAATTATAAATTATTAAAATAAAAAAAATACAAAAATTATTTATAATTCTTTGTATTTTTTCATAATATTTTTAGCTATTTCATTTGGATCTAGACCTAATTTTTTAATAACATCATTTGGTTTTCCTGAATAACCATAACGATCTATTCCAATAGCTATATCTGCATACTTATATCAAGGTGTAGTAACCCCAAATTCAATTGAAACTATTATCTTATCTCCAAGAATACTTTCTTTGTAAGCCTTTGTTTGTTGATCAAATAATCTAACACAAGGCATTGAAACAACATTTGTGTACATCATATGTTCTTTTTCAAGAATTTCACTTACTTTTAAAGCAACTTCCATTTCACTACCTGTTGCAATAATAGTTAATTTGTATTTATCGTTTTCTTTTACTAGGTAAGCACCCTTTAATGCTTTTGTAACAGAACCTTTTGTTTGAATAAAATTAGATCTAGAAGTAATAATGCTTGTAGGATATTTTTTTGATTCTAATGCAAACTTGAATGCTGCAATCATTTCTGCCTTATTGCATGGTCTAAATACAAAATTATTAGGTATTAGTCTCAAAGTTCATATTTGCTCAACTGGCTGGTGTGTTGGGCCATCTTCACCAACTGTAATAGAGTCATGACTATAAATGCTTATTAATGGTATTTCAGAAATTGCAGCTAATCTAATAGAAGCCTTATTATAATCTGAGAATGCTAAGAAAGTAGAACCTATTGCCTTTAATTCATTGTATGAAGAAATACCAGTATTAATAGCATTTGAGGCAAACTCTCTAACTCCATAATTAATATTTCTTCCTAATCTATTTTTATAACTATATTGTTCACCTTTTTGATATTTAACTTTTGTTGAAGAAGACAAATCACTATTACTAATTATTAAGAAAGAATTATTATTGGCGACAATGTTTAAAACTTCACCACATAGGTTCCTTGTTGCTAATTCTTTTTCATCTTTAATTACATCAAAATCTTTTTCTTCAATACAAAAAGTTCCATCTTGGCAATTTTTTAGCTTTTTTAAAAATTCTTTATCTTTTTTAAAGTATTCATGAATTTTATTATATTTTTCAATTGCTTTATACCCTCTAATTTTTAAAGGCTCAAAATCTTCAAAAGCAGCTCTAGGAACTTCAAAAGCTTCGTTATTGTAATTTAATTTAATTCTTAAATCTTTTATTTCCTTTTCAGATAAAGGAGAACCATGTGCAGCATTGCTATTTTCTTTTGTAGAACCAAATCCAATTTTTGTTTTTATTTCTATAACAGTTGGCTTATCCTTAGATTTTTTTGCTTGTTCAATTGCTTCTGAAATTGAAATATGATCATTACCGTTTTTAACCAAAATATAATTAAATTTTTTTGACTCAAAATATTTTTTAGTATCAATATTTGTAGTGTCTGCCACCTTACCATCTAATTGGATATCATTTGAATCATATAAAAGAATTAGTTTATTTAATTTATAATTTCCTGCAATAGAAATAGATTCATCAAATATTCCTTCTTGTAAACATCCATCTCCAAATAAACAATATGTGTAGTTATCATATAAACTACCATGTTCACATTTAAATGACTTATTCAAGAATGTTTCTCCAATAGCAACACCAACTGAAATAGCAACACCTTGACCAAGTGGACCTGTTGATATTTCAACACCTGGCAAAATATGTTTTTCAGGATGGCCTGGTGTAATTGAATCTATTTGTCTAAATTTTTCAAGATCATTAAGAGTTAATCCCTTATAGCCTGCTAAAAACATTGTAGAATATAAAAGTGCACTACCATGTCCTGCACTTAGTATAAATCTATCTCTATTTGGGAATAATGGATTACTTGGTGAAAGATTAAGATGATTTCTAAATAATGCATACATAATTGGTGCAGCCCCTAGAACAATTCCTGGATGTCCAGAATTTGCTTTGTAAACCATATCAACACCTAACATTCTTATTGTGTTTATTGTTATTTTTGAATTCTTTGAATCGAATTTGCTCATAATTTTTTTCCTTTAAAATTATTATAAATAAAAAACCATAAATAATTATGGTTTTTTATACATTAGTTATCGTCTGACATTCCAGATTGAATCATGTTATAGTAAATACCTTTTTTAGATAATAATTGGTTATGAGTTCCTTTTTCTTTAAGCACACCTTTTTGAAGAACAATTATTTGATCTGCTTTTTTAATTGTTGATAATCTATGAGCAATAACAAATGAAGTTCTACCTTTCATTAGTTTAGCCATTGCTTCTTGAATTTCTTTTTCTGTTTTAGTATCAACATAAGAAGTTGCTTCATCTAAAATAATTATTTTTGCTTTTGATAAGAAGGCTCTTGCAATGGCAATTAGTTGTTTTTCACCTTCTGAAATAATTGAATTATCAGGATCTAAAACAGTATCTAAACCATTTGGTAATTGCTTAATAAAATGTCATGCATTTGCTGATTTAGCTGCTTCAATTATTTCATCATCAGTTGCTTTCATATTTCCATAAGAAATATTTTCTCTAATGGACTCTGAGAATAAGAATGTATCTTGTAAAACAACTGTAATATTTTCTCTAATATTATGTTTACAAAATTTTGCAATATCTTGCCCATCAATTTCAATGCTTCCAGAATTAATTTCATAAAATCTTGTTAATAAACTAATTAAAGTTGTTTTGCCAGAACCTGTTGCACCAACTATGGCATTAATTCCACCAGGAATTGTTTTGAATGATAAGTTATTAATTATTGGAGTTCCTTCAACATAAGAGAAATTAATATTTTTAAATTCAACAAAAGCATTTTTCACTTTAATTTGATTAGTTGATTCTTGTTGTGGTTCTTCTTTTTCGTTTAATATCTCAAAGAATCTATTTGCTCCTGCAAATGCTAATTGAAATTGATTAATCATTGAGAAGAAGTTTGTAATTGGCATTGAAAACTGTCTTTGTAATAATATAAACGGAAAAATTAATCCAATACCTTCTAAACCAGTTATGCCGCTAATTCATATATCATTTGAAATAAATAGAACTGCTATTAATGTAATAAAAATTAACATGAAGTTATTTACAAAGTTATTGTAAGGAAAAATAACTCCTGATATCAATCTAGATTTTTCAACTGAAACTGATAAATCTTTATTAATTTTTTCAAATTTATTGAATGCTTCTTTTTGGTAAGAGAATAAATTTATTACTTTTTGAGAAGAAATATATTCTTCTGCAAAACCATTTAATACTCCTGTGTATTTCTGTCTTTTCATAAAATGTGGTTGAGCTTTTTTTAAAATAAAAACAATTATAAAAAATAATAATGGCATTGTTACAAGTAAGATTATTGTTAAAATTGGAGAAAGAATAAACATCCCAATTAGCATTCCTAAAACTGTTATAATACCCGATATAAATTCTACACCTTGTTGAGACAAAGTTGTTGTAAATACTTCAACATCACTTGTTAGTCTACTCATTATATCACCAGTTGATTGAACATCTAAATATGAAAATGGCAATTTCTGAATTTTATAGAATAAATCTTTTCTAATAGTAAAACCTAAATTATGAGTTAACCTTATCATTAATAAATTACATAAATATCTAAATCCTGAATAAATTCCATAAAATACAGCTAGCATTGTTGAAAAGATAATAATTTCAGTGATTATGTTAGGACTATCATTTACGTTATTAATTAGTATTTCTAGTCCAAAACCAACCATAAATGTCGATAAAATATTTGAAGCAATCGAAAATATAGATAGTATTAGTATTATTATTAATCTTAATTTATATTTAGCACCATAAATTAATATTGTACGAAAGTTTTTCATTGAATTATTTGTTTTCATTATTTATCCTTTGATGTATCCTGAGAATCATAAATTTCTTTATAATCTTTATTATTTTTTATTAAGTAAGAGTGAGTACCTTCTCCAATTAATTTACCATCGTCAATAATTAATATTTTATCTGCTTCTTTGACTGAATTGATTCTTTGAGCAATAATTATTAGAGTGCTATTTTTTAATTCTTTTTTTAAATTATTTAGTAGTTTTCTTTCAGTAATATTATCAAGCGCACTTGTTGAATCATCAAAAATTAAAACTTTAGGATTTCCAACAACTGATCTTGCAATTGAAATTCTTTGCTTTTGACCACCTGATAAATTTTTTCCTCTTTCTTCGATCCTATATTTAAACTTTCCCTCTTTTTCATTAATGAATTCATAAGCTTCTGCAATTTTAGCAGCTTTTAAAACTTCTTTATCAGATGCATTTGTTTTACCTACTTTGATGTTTTCCTCAACTGTTCCTGATAATAAAATTTTTTCTTGTAATGAAACTGAAATATTTTCTCTTAAATCATCAATCTTTACTTCCCTAATATCATGTTCTCCAATTGTAATCTGACCTTCTGTCACATCATAAAGCCTTGTTAATAAATTAACAATAGTTGATTTACCAGAACCAGTCTTTCCTATAATTCCAATTGTTTGACCTTCTTTAATATCAAATGACATATCTTTAATTGCTCAATCATGACTTTCTTTAAAGTATTTGAAAGAAACATTTTTAAAACTAATATTTGTTCTATTAATTGCTACTGGATTTTTAGATTCTATAATTGAATTTTCTAATGCATAAACTTCATTAATTCTTTTTCCAGAAACTTTTGTAAATGCAAAAGTTGCTAAAACAAATGATGCAAGAAAGAACCCAATTAATAATATATTAAAGTATTGAATTAATGAAGTAACTAATCCAACAATTTCAGGTCTTTTATCTGCTGGAATATCAATAGATACAAAACCTGAATAAGATATAATAAATACAATAGAAAGATTCATTATTATTGTAAACAAAGGTAAAAATATTGTAGTTAATGAGTCACCTTTAATTAAATTTCTTTTTAGAACAATATTTTTATTATCATATCTTTTAATTTGGTTTTCTTCTAAATTAAATGCTCTAACAACTCTTGAACCAATTAAATTCTCTCCCATGATTGAGTTGTTGTTATCATAGTTTTTTTTAATTTTTTCGAAGATGGGAAAAGCTTTATATAAAATTATTCCTGTAAAAAAAGTTAGTAATAAAAATACAAGATAAATATAAGATAAATTACCTAATTCAGA
>JBOFGT010000063.1:0-2615 GCA_051649265.1 Mycoplasmoidaceae bacterium | reverse complement strand
TTTAATTCCCTCTGGAATAGTATTATAGAAAAAATAAGTTCAGTAATTATTAACAAAAATACATTACTAAACTTATTCAATTAAATTTTTGTGGTTCTTATCCAAGAACAGTATTTTCATATAAAAACTTATTATTATTTTTTACACCATTAGTATAACATAATTTTAAATTTTTACATTGTTTTTTTCAATGCTTTTTACTAAATCAACTTTATAACTTACAACACTATTATAGCAATCGTAAAATTTATTGTTATTTATCATATAGTAGTATTTTGTTTTAATTATATTTTTGTTATATGCTAACTCCAAACTAACATTATAAATATTTATTGTAGAGTATTGTATTTTTGACTTATTTAGTTTTTCAACTATTGCTTCATATATTTTATCTAAATCAAAGTAAATATTTTTTCTACTCATATTTTATTCCTTTTGTGCTTTTTTTGATACTTCTTCATTTCATTTCGATATTAAATTTGATAACTTCTCATTTTCAACAGGAAATTTAAATTTATATTCATCACCATATTTTAACTTTTTATATTCATAAATTTCTTTTTCTAATTCATTGATTTTTCTTGGAAGGAATTTATTAATAAAAGTTGATTTCATCAATTCATGATATTCTTTTTCTCAATAATCATCACTTTCACATTTCAATTCCATTCCTCTTAAATCTTCATAAAGCATTTCTAATTGTTCTTTCTTTTTGTTTTTAAAATAAAGTAAATTATCTATTTCCTTATCAAACAAGATTAATGATTTAAAAGTGATTTCCATTCTTTTAGTAAATTCATCTCTTATTCTTTTTTCTAACTCTTGCTTATCTAATTTATCAATCTTATTTATCATAATTTATTCCTTTCTATCAAAATTGAGATGGTATTTTTCTTTTTCTAAATTCTTGTTCTACTTCTCTTAAAAATTCTCTGGTTAATTTAGTTATTTCTCTATTTGTCTCATTCAAATCATAACCCAAAAGGTTATCTAATGCTGGTTTTGCTCTTGCTACATATTGTTTTTTTGTATGTGGAGTTATTTTAATCTTAACTTTTTTATAATTATTTTTTAAATATTCTTCATTAAATTTAACATCATCTGTTTTTAAACTAATTGATACTTCCTTCATTGTTTTAAGAATTTGATTATTAAATTTTAGATCTTTTTCATCTCGCAACCTTTGAACTCTTTCTAACAAACTATCTTTTTCAGCATCGTTTTTAGATAATACTATTTTCTGATAACATAAATCGAAATATTCATCAAACTTCTTAAATTTTTGTTGAAACTCGGTTAAATCTTTATCAACAGAATTTAATTCTAATATCTTTTTAGACAAATCCTTCACTAATCCTTTTTGTTTATCATCTAATCGATTAAACTCGAACTTATCAAACATAGGTAATATTTCCATAATCTCATTTAAAAACAAATCCTTTATTTGTGTTTTTTGGTAAAACATCTTTAATTCGTGTTTTTTGTTTATTAACTCTTCAAAATAATTTTGATTTTGAAAAAGCAAATGATAAAATGATTTTCTTGCTAAATTAAATTGACTTTTATTGATATGACTTTTTTTATGAATATACGATTGTCTAGTATTGCTAGATTGATATGCTAGGACATGAATATGCGGATGTGTAGTATTGTTATGGAAAGAAATAACTGCTTTAACAGGGAAATCAACCAAAGTTCTTAAATATTGATCTACAATCAAATGTTGATTTTTTCATAATATCTCTTCTGTTTCGACATCTTTTAAAGAAATAACTATTGAGAATAAATGAGAATTTGAATGAATATCATTTACATCATTTATATTTTTCAATTCCATTCTTGCTCTTTTACTTCTTCTACCTTGAATTACTTTACCATCTTTTAAATATTCATTATCATAACATCAAATCTTATTTTTATTCTTATCTCAATCATCTTCATTAGTTCCATAAACTTCAATTCCAGTATTTTCGTAATCAACCTTACCTTTTTTAATTCCATCAACCTCGATAGTTTTATTAGCACTTTCTCTTATCATGTAGTTAATGTATCCAAACTCTGCCTTCAAGTTTTTTGTAGGAGCATTAGATTTATAATCAACAACGTCATCTTCATCTATTAATTTTTGATGATCTGAAATGTATTTGATATAACCTTTGGTATAAAATTTTCAATTCTTACTTTTATTTTTAATAATTTCCACTCTTACCACAGGTTTAATATTAAAGTTTAATGGATAGGTTTTTTGACTACTATTTACAAATCTATCATAACTACGATCTAATTTTCCCATTAATAGAAACCTTCCTTCTTTACATAGGACTTTTTTTCGAAATCGAAAAAAAGTCCAAAATGAGATTTTTTATTTCCATAGAGATAAAAAATCTTTTTTGGAAATTCACCCGCAGGGGGTTCATCAATATAATCCGTCTAACGACACCTTAAAGTTTTAACAAACTTTTTTTCGGGACCTTCGGACTTGCTCCCTTAACGGTCGCAGAATAAATTATAGGGAAACCTTATCTCACCATGCTTGGTAATCTAATAATATCACAAACGTAATATTTTTCCCTATAATTAACAGGATAATAAAGGAATTTCTATAAAAATCTTGA
>JBOFGT010000062.1:0-2918 GCA_051649265.1 Mycoplasmoidaceae bacterium | reverse complement strand
TTTAAGAATTTTAATAATTTCATAAATTATTTTTAGATAAAAAGTTTGCCTATTATTTAAATATTAAATTATTTAATAAATAACAGATTTTTTTGTCTAATATCAAAAATTATTTTTTATGTATTTTAATATAAATTTATTTTTTTGATGAATTTATATTCATAAGATTATTAAGTCTTAAATATTGAAATATTTTTATCCAATTTTAGTAATTAATAATTCTTTTTAGTATTTTATTTTCTTTTTAAGTATATATTTTTTATAATTAAATAAGAATACCTATATTTCTATATTAAAAAAATATATTAGCAAATATATGAATTTATTTGAATAATAATTAATAAAATAGAGGCACATTTAATGTCAAAAGAATATTATAAAAATTTATCTGGTATAAAAGGTTATTTTAAAAATTGCTATGGACTTAGTGATTTTAACTTGATTAATATACCTTTTTACGAAAAAAATAATAAGGCTATAATATATGCCCAAAATGGAGTTATGAAAAGCTCGCTTGCATTAGTATTTGATAATTTAAGTAAAAAAAAAGAAACAATAGATAGATTTTTTATAAATAAAAAGTCCAAATTTGAAATTCAATATTATGATGATATTTACACTGAAGAAAAAAAAGAAATTGTAACAAGATTTTATGTTGTCAATTCTTTTAATAAAAATTTTGAAGCTTATAATGATAGTGTATCAACAATTCTTGCAAACGATGATTTAAAGAAAGAATATACTGAAATAATAAAAACATTTACTAAAAAATTAGATAAATTAATCTTAGCATTGAAAAAATATTTTTTACAAAACTTTGGATTTGAAGATGAGATTTTATCATTATTTTGTGGCAATCTAAATAAAACATGGGAAAATGCAATAAAGTCTATAAAGTCTTTTATTGAATCAGAAAATAAAAATGAGGAATTTTATAAATTTAAATATAATGATATTTTTAACGAAAAAACAATCAAAGTAATTTCAACAAGTAATTTTATTTCAAAAGTAAAAATATATATGTCTAAGTTTGATTCTTTATTAAAGAAATCTAAAATTTTTAGCATATCATTTGATGATTATAATTCGCAAAAAATTGGAGAAGCTATAAAAAAAAATAATTTTTTTTCTGATGGTAAAAAGATTTTACTTAAAAATGGAGATACAATATCTTCAATAAAAGAATGAGAAAAAATAATAAAAAATGAAATGAGCAGAATTAACAAAACACCTTCAGTCGAAAAAACATATAATGAAATAAAAAAAATGCTAAATGCAAATAATGAAACTAGAAATCTTTGAAATATTATAAAAGAAAATAGAAATATATTAAACCATTTTAAAGATCTTGAATTATTAAAAAAGAGAATGATAATATCATATGTCATTGAAGAAAAAATAGACATAGTAGATATTGTTGATTCTATAATAAAAAAAGAAATAAAAATGGAAGATATTAATAAAAAAGCGGATCATCAATTTAAACTTTGAAAGAGATTAATAAAAGTTTTTAATGAAAGATTTAGAGTTCCATTTGAGGTTTTTATAGATAATAAGGAAAAAGTTATATTAAATGGAGAGCCAGCACGACTTAAATTTAAATATAAAAACGGTGGAGAATCAATAGAAAAAACAAAAAATGAACTTATGAATTATATGAGCGTTAGTGAAAAAAGAGCATTATATTTATTACAGATATTGTTTGATTTGGAAAAAATCAAGAACAGAATTAAAAAAGAAAAAAGGAAACACCTTGTGATCGTTGATGATATTGCTGATTCATTTGATTACACTAATAAATATGCTATTATAGAATACCTAAACGAACTATCTGAAAATAATTTTATTGATCTTCTTATATTGACTCATAATTTCGATTTTTATAGAGCAATTTCAAGTCGTTTAAACATAAACGAAAAAATGTCATATATAGTACAAAAAGATAAAAATGATTTATTACATATGGAAAAATTTAAATATAAAAACGACTATTTTAAAAATGTAATTCTCAAAAAAATAAGAGGCGAAATAAAAACAAATGATTTTGAAAAAGAAAAGCTTCTTATTGCTTCAATTCCTTTTTTTCGCAATATACTAGAATACTTAAAAGAAGATGATATTAAATCTTTAATGTCCTTGTTACATATAAAAAATGACACTTTTAAAATAACCGTTGCTAGTTATTTAGAATTAATTAAAAAATTTTTTAATTTTGAAAATTTTATTTATAAAAAACTAGATAAACTTTTTTTTGAAATGATATTTGAGGTAGCAAACAAGATTGTTGAAGAGGAAAATAATAATTCAGTTTCATTAGAAAATAAATTGGTTGTTTCTATTGCAATAAGATTAAAAATTGAACAATTTCTTGAAAAGATACTTAAAGATAATGGGGAATCAACTGAATGTAAAAGTAATCAAACAAGAATATGAGCAGAAAATGCATGGGAATATTTGTCTATTACTCAAAAAGATTTAATAAATAAAGCATTGCTTATTACTCCGGAATATATTCACATAAACTCTTTTATGTATGAACCATTAATAGATGCGCCAAACTGACAACTATATGAGCTATACAATAAAATTAAAGGCCAAAATATTTATAAAAAACAAAATACTACATAATTTTCATAAAATACATAAAAAATAATTTGTCTAATAAATTAATTTTATTTTTATTAAAGATGATTTGTAAAAAAATAGAGTATATATAATCAAAAAAATATTTTAAAAAATTAATTGATAAGATTGATTGCTTTTGATAATATCTTTTAAGTATTTTTTATTTTTTTAATATAATATAATTTAAAAGGTTTTAGAGGTATCTAATGATTAATATCAATAACAAAGAATGAATTAATAATGGTATTAAAGAAATTGGTTTTAAAGAACTAACAGAGATCCAAAAGAAAACG
>JBOFGT010000061.1:0-6073 GCA_051649265.1 Mycoplasmoidaceae bacterium | reverse complement strand
TGTTTTTTACAGTATAACAGATAAAAATTTAAAAAAATAAAAATTTATATATATTAAATTTGATAAATTTTATAATTTTAAAGCGCTAAATTGAAAATAAAATTGTGTAATATCTTATAAATACAAGAACAAAAATATGATCAAATTTTTATCGTAGATAAAAAATTAGATGTGTATTATGGTTTTTCAAAAAAGTATAAGTAGAAAATCGTTTCTGTTGCATTATTTTTTATAATAATTCCATTAATTGTATTGGACATAATTTTAGCAATTAATACATTAATAGTTAAATTAGATGATCTTGATTTAGCTAATTCTGCTACTTTGATGGCAAGTATTATCTCTTTTTTTAGTAACGGTTTTTATTTGTGGATTAATTTTAAATTAAAAAATAAAGAATAAGAATTCTAATATACATATTTAAAAATAACTTTTTTTTAGTTCTTCTTTTTTATTAGAATTCTGGCATATCTTTTTTTACCGTTTATATAAGGATAACCTTTGCTATATTCATCCACTGTTGTGGAACACATAGATCCGACTATATCAAATTGATCAGGATTATGTTTAACAAGAAAGGAGATAGGAACACCTATAACCCCCCCCCAATCTCTTGGTATCTCTTTTATTTTATCGACGTTAATAGCATCATAGTTATCATATTTAGGGTATTTATACTCATTGCCTTTATATTCATCAACCATTATTAAGTCTTGATGTCTTTTTGGTAAGTCTAGATTTGTAAATCATCAAGCACCAATAGGATTAAAAGTACCATCAGCTTTTATAAAACCTCTTGGTAATGAAACTCCTAATCATATTTTATTTTCTTTTAACAAAGGAAAAAATTCTTTATAACTAGGTGAATTTTTATTGCCAATTATCAAAAAATTCTTTTCATATTCAATTAATTGTGCTACATATTCTCTAAACAAACTAAATGGTGGATTTGTAATTACTATATTTGCCTCTTTTAGCAATTCAATACATTCTTCGCTTCTAAAATCTCCATCGCTATTTTTAAATTCATGTAAATCAAAGTCATAAATATTATTGTCATCACCATTTCCATCATATATAATAGCAAATGATTTTGTACCATCATCTTTATAATGGGTAGCAACTAATTTTTTTAAACCAAGAAATTTAAATTGTTTGTGAAAATATACTCAAAATTGGCTTGCAGCTTCATCAAGCATTACTTTATCCTCGTGGTTATTATAAAATTCAATTCTTTCTTTTTTGTTATTAAAATCTTTTAGTGACTTTTTTTTACCTAATACTGGAAATAAGTTGGGATCATCACAATTACAAAGTATAGATTTTCCTTTGAATTTATCAAAATAATTCTTCATTTCATTTTCGATGTCTTCTCTTCTTGTATAGAACTCATCATTTTTATTTTTCTTGGCATTTGCTAAATTTTTCTTACTGCTCATATTTGAATAATTTCTTTTTTATTTTAATATTATTATATATAAAAATTTTACTTTGAAAATAATTAAAGGAATTTCAATATTGAAATTCCTTTAATTATTTATTGCTTTTTTTTCTATTGCAATTTTTGCATAACATTTGTAAATTTTTTAGTTCTGTTTTTCCACCCTTAGATCATGGATCTATGTGATCAGCATCCATTTCATTCATCTCGAAGTGATCATTACATTTTACACAAATGCCTTTTTGATTAGTGTATGCAGTTATTTTATCTGTATCAGTAAATGACCTTATATTTAACAAACTTTCATTGCCTGATAATATATATTCATATATTCCTGTTTTTTTAAGAACGTCACTATCACCTCTAAGTCTTTTAACATCTTTGCTAACATCCAAATAATTTAATTTGATATCTTTATACTTATGGTAAAGTTCACCTCAGTTAATACTTTTCATATCAGGATATACATCAACAAAATTCTTTTTAACTCATTCAATTACTTTTTCAAAATATTCTATTAACTCATCAGCATTTTTATCATGTTGATGCTTAGACATATATTCTTCAACATCCATTTCTTCTTTCATACAGATTCATTCTAAAGCATATTCTAATAATGCCTGTCTAATTGCAACCTTATTTTGGTAATTTTTAGAATAATAATCCCCTGCTTTTCCTGGGTCACTAAAATATCTTTTTGCTTCCATCAATCATGGGCCAACATAAATAGCGTTCCTTAACTCTTGATCATCTAATTTTAATCCTGCAATATTAATAACTTTAAATCAATCAAGTTTTTCTCTTTCATCACCAATAACAAAATAAACAAATAATTCATAGTCTAGTATTACATCTTTTTCTTTTTGTGTTAGCGAGTGAAAAAATTTACCATCAACACTAAACTCTCCAATAATATAACTACATATACTAATTATTCTTTGTTGACCATCCAGAACTTCATAAGTATCATTTTCATTATCAACCCAATACATTACATTCAATGGAAAATTGTTAATTACGCTTCTAATAACCTCATTTTTTTGCTCTCCTTCATAAAGAAACTCTCTTTGATATGGAGGCCTAATATTTAACTTTCCACCAAAACCTCTGACACCTTCATCTTCTATATTTTTGGAAGAATCACCTTTTATATTTACATAACCATCAACAAGTGCTCTAACCTTTATATTTTCTAATCTTATTTTCATTTTATTTTCCTTTTCTCTTAATTAGTATTCTAGCATATTTTTTTTCACCATTTACATATGGGTATCCCTTATTATATTCATCAACTTTTGTAGATGTCATGCAACCAATTATTTCAAACTGATGTGGATTATGTTTTTGAAGAAAGGAAAGAGGTACTCCCATGATTCCTAAATAATCATTTGGTATCTCTTTTAATTTATTAATGTTTATAGCATCAAAATTGTCATATTTAGGATATTTTTGTTCATTATCTTTGTATAGATCAACCATTATCATATCCTCATAAATTCTATTTAAATCTAAGTTGGTAAATCAAAGAGCTGATATTTTAGTCAAAGATTCATTAATATTATTATCAATTTTTGAAAATAATTTTTGCTTGTTTTCATTCGATTTATAAACTTTAAAAAAAATTCCAGTTTTAGATTTTCCTAATCAAATTTTATCTTCTTTTAATAAAGGAAATATATTTTTATGATGAATGGCATTTATATTAACAATGATTAAAAACTTTTTTTGATATTGAATTATTTGAGGAACAAAATCCTTAGTTAAATCAAAGGGCGGATGGGCAACTACGATATCTGCTTTTTTTAGTAATTTAATACATTCTTCACTTCTAAAATCGCCATTGCTAATTTTGAATTCATGTAAATCAAAATCATAAATATTTCTATCATCTCCATTTCCATCATATCTAATATAAAATGACCTACTTCCATCTTGTTTATAATGTGTTGCAACTAATTCTTTTAATCCAAGAAATTTAAATTGCTTATGAAAGTAAACCCAAAATTGACTAGCAGCTTCATCAAGAATTACTTTATTTTTATAATTGTTATAAAATTCAATTCTTTTATTCTTATCATTAAAATAATTTAATGAATATTTTTTTGCTAACAAAGGAAATAAGTAAGAATCATTGCAATTGCAAAAGATAGACTTTCCTTTAAATTCAGCAAAATAATGTTTCATCTCATTTTCTATGTCTTCTCTTCTGGTATATATTTCATCGTTTTTATTTTTCTTGGAAGTTGATTTACTTTCATTATCCATTTTATTATTCCTTAATTTTTTTAATTGATAATATAATACAACACTTTTTTAAAGTGTATATACAAAAAAATAAAAATATTTTTTTAATATTTTTATTTTTTCTTTTTTATTAGTATCCTGCAATATTTATATTTTTGATTTATTGATAAATCCTTTCCATCTTTTCCCTTTCTAAAACCTATTATTTCAAATTGATCAGGATTATGTTTAACAAGAAAGGAGATAGGAACACCTATAACCCCCCCCAATCTCTTGGTATTTCTTTTATTTTATCGACATTAATAGCATCATAGTTATCATATTTAGGGTATTTATGCTCATTACCTTTATATTCATCAACCATTATTAAGTCTTGATGTCTTTTTGGTAAATCTAAATTAGTATATCAAAGCGATCCCATAATGTATAATAATTGATTTCCATTTTCATCTAATTTAGAATTTGCTTTTGGATCTATTTCATATCTTTTAGGTACTTTAAAAAAATTTCCCGGTTTTTGATTTCCTAACCATATTTTTTTCTCTTTTATCAAAGGGAATATCTCTTTATAACTAATTGCATTCATATTACCAATTATTAAAAATTGTTTATTGTATTCAATTAATTGTGAAACATATTCCCTGAACAAACTAAATGGAGGATTAGTTATTACAATATCTGCTTTTTTTAGTAAATCAATACATTCATCACTTCTAAAATCACCATCACTAATTTTAAATTCATGTAAATCAAAGTCATAAATATTATTGTCATCACCATTTCCATCATATATAATAGCAAATGATTTGCTTCCATCTTCTTTATAGTGTGTTGCAACTAATTCTTTTAAACCGAAAAATTTAAACTGTTTATGAAAGTAAACTCAAAATTGACTGGCATTATCATCTAAAAGAATTTTATTTTCATAATTATTATAAAAATTAATTCTTTCTTTTTTGTTTTTAAATTGTTTTAATGATAACTGATTCTCTATTGCTGAAAGTAAGTCAGGATCATCACAATTACAAAGTATTGATTTACCTTTGAATTTATCAAAATAATTTCCCATCTCATTTTCAACATCTTCTCTTCTAGTATAAAATTCATCTTTTTTGTTTCTTTTAGCATTTGCTAAATTTTTCTTTTTACTCATTAAATTCCTTTTTTCAAACATTTAAATTTTATTTTTTAAAATATAACTCTATTAGTAATAACCAAATAATTATTTAAATTATTTTTTTTAATACATTTCAATCTTTTATTAAATAAATGCTACTATCTGTTAAATTTTTAAGATAAAAATTTCCATTATGTTTATTTTGATTTTCTATTTCAATAACTTCAGGAAAAAACATTTTTATAAATTTTTCTTTATCTTCATCATCTTCAAAATCGTTATCAGCAATTTCATTAATTATTTTATTTATGTTTCTCTCTGCAATTATTCTTCTTTGATCCTCAATTGGTAGTTTTTTAAAGGGGATAGTCTTTCTTCTAAAAATTTTTGCTATTAAACTAAACACCTTAAGCAATATGTAGATTGCAAGAGAAACAATAATAATGTCTAAAAACCAAAATAAAAAATTGACAAGAGAAAATAAATGTTGATGGCTATCAAATAAACTATCTAAATAATCACTATAAATTTTAATCAAAATCATATTACTCCTTTTTAAAAATTAACAATTATACAATAATGTCATATATTAATAATTATTTTAAAGTCCTATTACAAGACCGCCCAAATCTAATTTTAATTCTTTTTATGTATAATAATTTGATTTAAGTTTTATTGTTATGGACTATTTATTATTTCTCCTTTTGATAGAATGTTTGCATTTGTAAGCAATATTCAATTTTTATTTTTTCAACTATCTAAACTTTAGCGACTTTAATAACAACCCCATTTTTTAAAAATCAATTATTTCTCTTTAATAGTTGCGAGGAATTCATTCATTAACAATTTCTTATTGTTATTCTCTATTCTTTAGCTTTTTCCAAAAATGCTTTTGCAGTTTCTTTAATTGATTAATTAGATTATTTTCATTTTTTAATTTTTAGCATAGTTCGACTTATAGAAATGCAACTGACAATTGGTATTGTAATTAATATTAAAGATTATGCTAATATTATTAATGTTAATTCCTTTTTTTCATTTTTTATAATTGAATTATTAAAATTATACCATTGAAAATAAATAATATTTTTAGTTTATGAGTTATAAACACTTATTAAAAAGTTAAATATTTTTTCTAATTTTAAAATAAAAAAAATAGCATATTGCTTTTTTTCATATTTGTTTTTTTACATATTGTTTTCTGAGATTAATTTTTAAATTTTATAAATCAAATCTTCATATTTATTTTTTAATATTAAATAAATGTCTTT
>JBOFGT010000060.1:0-2587 GCA_051649265.1 Mycoplasmoidaceae bacterium | reverse complement strand
AAAGAAGGGAATAACATTTAAGAATGATGGAAATACTATTTCATGAGATGATGCTGTTTCTAGCTTAAAAATAACAGGCCCACAATTTACACAAGTAGCTAAAGGTGAAATTGAAGGTATATCAATAGAATTAGTAATTAATCCTGATTATGTTGTTCTTGGAGCTTCTTTAAATAATATTAAATTTACCACTGGAAATTTAGGTAAGGTTGGTACTATACCTATATTAGAACTTAAAGATATAGACCCTTTATTTGATATTAATATATCATCTAATTTGACTGAAATATTAAATAGTAAAAGTTCATACCAAGAAATGAAAAAAACGTATGATAGTTGAATAGATGATCCTTTAAAAAACTTACCAAATTCGATTATAAGTCAGTTTCATAAAAACTTTATATTTACAATGCCAGGGGGTACAACTCTATCTTTTAGTAATATAGTTGAAACTCTTAAATTTAAACCTAAAAATGAATATCCACAAGGTGTTAATCAAAAAGTTCCTAATTTTGAGATAACTATTGTTCTTAAAGAAGATGGCGATGGAGAAGATGACTATGTTTTCATTGATCCTTCAGAAAAAGAATTTCTAACAATACAGAATATTAATATTAATTCTCATACATTACCAATTGACACTACCGTTGATAGTGTGAATAATAAAAATATAGAAGATGCATTTAATAATTATTTTAACAAACCTAATGCCGATGATGTTCTTGTTTATCAAGAAGTAAGGCAAAAATATAATGATTTAACTGGTGAAAATGGAATAGTTCCCGATGAAATTAGAAATGCAATTTTAGAAAATATTAAATTAAATTTTCCTGATTATGAAAATCCACCAACTTCACTTGATGATGTGATTGAAACAATTAAAATTTCATCTAATGGTGATTTTCCGAATACAGCTAATTCTCCTTTGCCAAACATTACATTAAACCTTTCTCTAAAACCAGATTTTAAAAATTTAGATTCATCAATAACGAGACCAATTAATATTGACTTAGGTAAAACTTCAAGTGGTATTATTAAATATGATGTTATGATTGATAATAATTTAACTACAAATTTTGGTGTTGAGTTATATAATTTTTTACAAAATAATGCAAATGCTAATACATGACAAGCAATGAAAAACATATATGATGGGTGAAAAACTTTTGATGATTTACCTGAATCTGCTAAAAAGATAATTAAAGATGGCATTACTTTTACTCCTTCTAAAATGAAAAACATTAATATTGATTTAAGTTTTATTGAAAAATCAAATTCTTTTGATAGTATTATTAATAATATTTCATTAAGCAAAGGTGAATTTTCTGAATATGGAAAACAAATTGAACCTATTGATTTAGAATTAACAATGATTAATGATGCATTTCATTCTGATAACTATCAAAGAAAAATTGAAATTAAAGGTGGTCCTATTGGAGTGGCCAATAAGCAAATAGTAATTTCTGTTGAACCTATTGCTGCTAATATAAGCAATATAAACTCTAAAATTCAGGGATTAATTTCTCAAAATAAATATATCCATAATAAAAATACATATGATTATTGAAAGAATATAGATAATTTTGGAATTGATATTAAAGATCTTATTTTAAAAGAAAGTATTAGTATCAAAACAACGCATCCTGGAACATTTACTTTAAATGATATTATTGATAAAAATAGTTCTCCAACAATTTCTAAAGAACAATTTCCTAATGAACCAAATATGCCTATTAATAATTTTTATATAAACATTAATTTAAATGAAAAATTTATATTAAACACTACTCAAAAATCATTTGTAATCAATTTAGGCCCACTACAAAGTAAGGGAGATTTGGTAATTGAAGCTAAAATAAAAAATAATGCTACACAAACTTTTGAAAATTACTTTACAGATGTATTAAATAAATACCTAGTTAGTGGTGTTCCTTCTACTACTCCAGAAAATAGACTTGCATTTATGAAAGAAAAGTATAAACAAATTCCAACAGGAAATGTTCCAAAATTCCATATGGCAAACAATGTATCATATATAAATAAAGATTCAGGTAATGAAATTGATGTTTCTGGTAATAAATTTGATAAATATTTTACAATTACTTCAGAGATTGGATCTATTCTTCCAACAACTATAGATGAAAAATTTCCACCTGTAACTATAAAAGTAACTCTTTCAAAAGATAGTAATTTTTTATGATCAGGTGATAAACTAACGCTTATAATAACAACAGATGTTTTAAAATCTGCTAATGAAAATTTGCCTAGTTAGTTAATAATCTAGCACTTTAAATAATATATAATCATAATTTAAAATGTAATAATAAAAGTCTCAATTTTTAATTAATTAAGATTTTTATTTTATATAATTAATGTTTATTTTTATGATTATATTAAATTAAAAACATTTAATAAAAATTAAAATTATTAATGTTTATATAAATTACATTAAAAAACTTAAGAAAATATAAACTTATATAATGTTATAATTAAAACATATTCAAATATGGAGGAATATATGAATAAAAAAGTAAAAATCACTTTGTTAAGCTTAATGCTTGGTGCTTCGCTCGCAGGAATTGCTACA
>JBOFGT010000059.1:0-1753 GCA_051649265.1 Mycoplasmoidaceae bacterium | reverse complement strand
TTGCTAAATCTATTTCAATATCATCTCATAAACTTATATTTATTGAAAAATTTAACCATATTAAATGAGTTTTAATTGCTTGTTTAGGAAGTTTAATAATTGTATTAATTTCTACATTAATTCCTCAAGTTACTTCATTATTTGCTGAAAGACCAGAGTTAGTTTTTAAAAATGATTTAGTAGGTGTGGATCAAAACATAATTAATGATATTGTTTATGGCGGAAAAACATCAAATGATATTGTCCATGGATATATTTATTTAACCGGTTTTGGACTGGCAATAATTCCTTTTATAATTCTTGAATTAGAAAAACTATTTAAAATGAAATTTCATAAACATAAAGCAATTGAAGATAATTCAGAATTTAAAATTATTCCAAAACCTAAAACACTTTTTGAAAAATATACGTGACTAAGCATGTTTAACTTTAACAAAGACAATAAAAAAATAAAAAATTAATTTAATTTTTTATTTTTATTTTATTAATATTCAAATTCTTCGCTTGAATTACCGTTGTCCTCTTTTTCAATTGAATCTTTAATTTCATTGATTAGATTATCCATGTTTTTTGTAATTGCTTCTTCATCATCTAATGAAGAATCTTCTTCATCATCAAGACCACTAATTTCATTAATTAATGTATCATAAATTAAGTTTTCCGTTTCATTAATAAAGTTGTTTTCATTTGTTTCATTGCTTTTAAACTCGAAGTCATCATCATTAACATCAACATTTTTATTTCAGAATTCTAAGTCTTCTTCATTAAATGATTTATCATCTTCTTGATTAAGTCATTTATCGTCTTCTGACTCATCTTTTTCATTAAGTCAATTATCATCATCTGATTTTAAATTATCTTCTTGATTAAGTCAATTATCATCTTCTGACTCATCTTTTTCATTAAGTCAATTATCATCATCTGATTTTAAATTATCTTCTTGATTAAGTCATTTATCATCTTCTAATTCTTCTTCATTGTTAAATGATTTATTATCTACTTGTTTAAGTCAATTATCATCATCTAGTTCTAATTTTTCTTCTTCAAAAGAGGCATTACATTTAGATTCAGTAAGCTCATTATTTTCATCTCATTCAATAACTTCGTCTTCATTCTTAGGAATTATAAATTCTTCATAATTGCTTTTAGAGTCTGAATTATATGTTTCATTTGAGAAATCATATTCCTCAACTAAGATATCATCATTATCTAATGTTTCGCCTAAGCTATTAGAATCTTCATAAGATATTTCTTTTTTAATTTCATTTTTAGGTAATGAAATGCTTTTTAGTTTTTCAACATCACTCTTTTCTTGGATTTTTATTTTTTTAATTTTTTGAACAAGATTTGCTTCTTTTTGTCTTTCTTTTTCTTCTTGTTTTTTTAATTCAACAAGTTTATCTTCTTCAATTTTAATTTCATAATTTTTTCATAAAACATCAACTGCAGGAATAAGTTCAACAATTATTGAAGCAAATAAACTCTTAATTTCTTCCATTGTGTAAAATAAGAACTTTAAAAAGTCATTTTTATATAAGAAACCATTATTATTGTATTCAAGTTCAAGCTTTTTTATTTTTTCAATAAGTTTTTTATCAGTTTCATAAGAACATAGTTTAATCTTCTTAATTAAATCTTGTAGCTTTATGTTTCTTCCAAAAAGCAAGTCAGAAATCATCAGTCTATCTTTTTCAAATTTTGATATATATTCATCAATACTACTTGTCATTGCAGAAGATAGATCAAATAAATT
>JBOFGT010000058.1:0-1594 GCA_051649265.1 Mycoplasmoidaceae bacterium | reverse complement strand
CATCTTTCCCATCAAATCTATCTGGAGCAGATATAAATTTTAGATTGTTTTTAATTATGTCAGAATGAGTCTTAGATAATTTACTACCAACATATCATTTTTCTGCAAGAGATTTCTGTTCCTCAAAATTTGCTTTAGCTTGCATTTATTCTTCTAGTTCAAAGCTAATTATAAATTCATCATAATCTGTAAATTTAAAGTCACTAAAGCTTCGCTTAAATAATCAACATCAATTAAAATGTCTTTTTCTGATGTATAACCTTTTTTAAGAATAACTTTTAATTTATGAACAAAAATAGGACACTATCTTTAATTTTAATATTACTATTAAATTACACTTTCAATATAATTAACACTATTAACTATATTGCCATCTTCATCAGTAAAATTTAAAACATTTTTAAATGAGTTTATATAATCAGAAGGTATTTCATTTTCTAATTTTCATTTACCTATGATATTTTTTTGAGCTTGTTTTGTTTTTGCAGAAAGTAATTCATCTCTTAAAAATTTAGTAACTTTTTTAGAAGCGGTAATTAATTCATCAAAATTTGGATTTAATATAGAATTTTTGCTTACATTGTTTTCACTAGATGTAGAACAACTAACTATTGGTAAAGCAATAAATAATTTTGAGCTAGCATTTAATGTTCCTAAAATACTTAATTTTAATTTTTCGTTCATAATTTACCCCTTTTATAAAAAACTAATTTATATAAATATTATAACTTTTTTTGTAATATGAAAATATATTATCTATTAAAAATATGATATGTATCTAAATAATTAAGAAATTTTAATATTTATGTTTTTACTTACTTTTATATGTAATTATCATTCTTTTATACATTAGTAAAATCCAAAATAAGAATCAATTGTTAGTTTTTTAAATTCAAATTATAAATTTTTAATAAGATATCAACTATTAAAACTAACACTATTTATCATTAAATAAAAGTAAAAAAAGCATATTCTCTTTTTAATTAATTATCATTAAATTAATAAATATATTTTAAAAGAATAGCCTATAAAATATATTGATTATGAGTAGTAATTAGAACTAAGTCAATCTAAAGTAATCAACTTTAATTATATTGTCCAATTAAACTCATCAATCATTAAATATTAATATTAATCTAGGCATAAGAATTTTTTTGCAGGCCTGAATTTCAATTTTAGTTTTAAAAGTTACACTTTTAATAAAATCATAACCTTAAAAAGATTAATTATTATAATCCACAGAATTTAAAGTATCCTTAGTTAATTTTAATTGTTCATCATTTAAACTTGAACCAATTTCTCATGTTTTTATAATTTTGTCTTAATCACTTTTAAATATTAGCTTCTATTTCTTCTGAAAAAGATGTTTGATTTTTTCTTAATATATAAAGAAAGCGCATAGGCATTTTTTATTATTTAAAATTATATAAGCTAACTATTATTTTTAAAATTTTTTTAATTTTAATTTATATAAAATTAAATTAATTTTAGAATTATAAAAATTTTGTTAAGAATAAATGCAAATCCTTTAAAAAGGTATTTCTAATTTTAATAGATAATACATTTTATTATTAGATTATATTTTTTTATAATT
>JBOFGT010000057.1:0-3346 GCA_051649265.1 Mycoplasmoidaceae bacterium | reverse complement strand
ACATTGATGGAAGTAAAATATTTAAAACTTCTCAACCAATTATTGCATCAATGTATGACATAATTGAAAAAGACTATGATAAATATGACAGAATAATAATTCATACAATTGCTAAAGGTATTTCAAGTACAATTGACACAATTAAAATGGTAATCAAAGAAGTTGATAAAGACAACAAAGTTATCTTGTTAGATGCTGGTAAAGTTTCATATGGTGGTTGAAGACTTAATTTAGAATTATTTGATCTTATCAAAAAAAATGTTAGTACCGAAGAAATTTTAAATCAAGTAGATAAATATGTAAAAAATCATGGCACTTTCTTCTTTTTAACAAATATTGATTTTTTAATTAAAGGCGGAAGATTATCAAACTTTAAAGGTTTTATAGCTAAGAAAATGGGATTAATAATTTCAATTTTCTGAAGAGACAATAAATTGAAACCATTAGCTAAGGACAAATCAATTGTAAATTTATTCAAGAAATCAATTGAAAAGGAATTAGAATTTCATAATAAGAAATTAGAAGATGTTAAAGAAATTGTTTGTAACTACAACAAAGAAAAAGATTATGAAAGATTTAGTAGTGATCTTGAGCAAATAAAGAAAGACAACCCTAATATAAATTTTGTTTTTGATACTGATTATAAAGTTCCAGGTGCAATCTTTGTTCATGTAGGATCTGGCGGAATTTTCTTTGATGTATTCTTCAAATAAAAAAATATCTTGATAGCAAGATATTTTTTTATTTACTAAATTTTTATCATTGAGTAAAAGTCGCCTTCTAAAACTTCTTTATAGTTAATATTTAATATTGACATTAAATAAGCATGTCCAGCAATAATAGAATTAGATTTTTCAATAAGATTTTCAATTGCTTTTGAAGTTCCACCAGTTGCAATAATATCATCAACAATGACAACTCTTTTATTTTCTCCAATTGAATCCTTTTGAATTTGAAGTGTTGTGTTTCCATATTCTAATTCATAATCTTCAGAATATAAATCACCTGGTAATTTACCTTTTTTTCTAACCATTACAAAGGGCAAGTTTAATTCTAAAGCAATTGGTAATCCAAATATGAATCCTCTTGCGTCTGGTGCTACAATCACATCAGGATTCATAAGTTTAATAGCTTTAGCCATTTCTTTAATAATGAATCTAACTTTGTCTGGCTCTTTAAGAATTGGAGAAATGTCTTTAAATACAATTCCCTTTTTCGGATAGTCATTATAATCTTTGATTGTTTCAATTATATTTTCTATTTTCATATTAACCTCTATGATTGATTCCAATAATTAATTGCTCATCAATTGAATCAAATTTATATGTTGTATTTGTGATATTGTCAATCACAATATTTTTAATGTATTTTTGTCTAAATAATAATATCACATAGTAAATATATGCTGTAAATAGTAAAGTGAAAGGAAAACTAAATACTAAAGCAATTAAAATTGCTAAGAATGATCATAACAATGTTGTTGAAATAAATATCATTGATATTGAAATACTAAACACAACTATTAATAAAAGAGATATTCATAAATGCGATAAATTTAAAATGTTCTTTTCTAAGAATAACTTTATTTGATCTTTGTCAAATATTTCTCTATTGCTAAATCTTGATTTAGTTGTTGAAATAAAGATAGTTGATAAAATGTTATTTAATAAGAAAATAAAAGTCATTGAATAGATAAAGTAGTTATCAATTGGAATGTATAAAATGTATTGGATTGCAGCAGAGAACAATGTTACTAGTGCTGTTGAAATAAAAATTGGTAAAACAGCAAACACTCCTAATCTAATTGCAGAATAAACTGCAATAAATCCAGCAGCTACTACAAGAGCAACTGTGTTAATTGAAGAAACCTGATTAATTACATTTGTAGAAGATCTAGCAACATAAACACTATCAGAATTTAAACCTAATGAAGAAATTTTACTTAATATGTCAGCCTCAGAAAAAATTTCTGACGATTGTAGCAAGATAAAATTATCCTCAATTTTAACATTTCAATTTCCACCAATTAAGCTAGTAATTTGTGAAGCACTTACACGATTTTCAACATCAATTCCTTGGAAAATATAAATTGAAGTTCCTGTCTTGAATGTTAAAGAGTTTTGAACACCTATTGTAAAGACTAAAGATATAACAACTAATAAAACAATTAAAAATATAGCTGATGATGAAAGAAAGATTTGTTTTGAAAATTTAAATGGTTTTTCAATCTTTTTAATAACGTTATCTTCTGAATCAGAATTCATCTTAATTTTTTTATTTATTCCATAAAAATAAAGACTATTTTTTCAAAATAATTTTGTTTTTGAAAAACTCATTTGAGTAAAAATAAAAATTACAAAAACAGAAACTAAAGAAACTAATGATGTTAATACTAATTCAAATCCTAAGTCTACCATTTCAAGAACACCCATCATTGCTGTAGCAAGACCAACTATAACTGAAATTATATGAATATCTAAAATTGTTGTTATAGATTTATTTATTGAAATTATATTTGAGTCGAATATGGACTTCTTGTCAATCATATTTTTTCTCACCCTCTCGAGAAAGACAATTGAAGAACAAAGTGTTAATAACATTCCTAAAATTATGGCAAGGAAACTTCCAAAAGAAAATACTAGTCCCAATAAATTTGAGAAAGCAAAAGTAATAACACCTGTAAAAATAACTGCTAATGACGCAATCAAGCCAGGTACACGATAAATAATTGAAACTATAATAGCAATAGTTAAAATAATTATTCCGCTAGCTAAGAATATTGAGTTGTATGCACTCATCCCAGTAACAGAATCTGCAATTAGAGGAATAGTTACACTACCTGTCCCATAAAATTGAATCTTTTGAGTTTCATCAGGGATTATTGATGAATTAACAAATGATGTAGTTGGACTCAAAGAACCATATTCATTGAAAAATTTCATTACTTCATCAGCAGTTTTGTTTGATGAACCATTAAATAAAAAACTTGGCAAAGTGGTATCTGTTTCTACAGGAATTTTAATAGTATTCACTTCTTCTGGACCAGATATTTGACCAGCACTTGGTAATCTTGTTGAATTATTAATTGACTCTTCTTCTACAACCGGAGATAATTCATGCGCTTGGGGAAATCATTTATGGTAATTTAAATAATCTATTTCAGCAACGATATGTTTTTTAACTAATGGTTGAATTGAAGCATCAAAATTACCAGTTGTTTTATCACTAGCACCAGATGGAGCTCTACTATCAAATTGATTGTAAAAATCTAAAATATTAGATTTGTTTATAGCAACAGTGTCATCGGCATTATCACCACTTGCTATGTCTCCTCATGTTTTTTCTT
>JBOFGT010000056.1:0-1331 GCA_051649265.1 Mycoplasmoidaceae bacterium | reverse complement strand
AATTATTTAAAAATAGTAACGCATCGATTAAAAGTGATTTTGTTCCAAAAGCACACTGGGATATTGGTGCTGAAAAAAATATTTTAGATCTTGAAACTTCAAGTACTTTAACAGGTACTAGATTTTCAATTTACAAGGGTAAAGGAGCCAAGTTAGTTAGAGCTTTACAATCGCTAACATTAGATATGCATAGTGCTAGCGGATATGAAGAATATGTTCTTCCACTTTTGCTAAATGAAAAAAGTTTGTCAGTGACAGGTCAATTACCTAAATTTAAAGATGATTTATTTCAAGTTGATTTCAAAGATTATTATTTATCGCCAACTCTTGAAGTTCAATTGACAAATTTATTTCGTAATAAAATTTTAGATCATAAAGAACTACCAATTAAAGTAACAAGTTCTTCTTTTAACTTTCGTTCTGAAGCTGGTTCTGCAGGAAAAGATATTAAAGGTGTTTTGAGACAACATCAGTTTATTAAAACAGAACTAGTTAATATTTGTGATCCAAAGCATTCATACGAAGCATTAGATGAAATGGTTAAACAAGCATGTTCTATTTTAGATGTATTAGAGTTACCATACCGAGTAATGAAGCTTTGCTCTGGAGACACAGGATTTGGTTCAGCAATGACTTTTGACATTGAAGTATGAATGCCTTCATATAATAATTATCGTGAAATATCTTCTTGTTCAAATTGTGAAGATTTTCAAGCTAGAAGAGGTCAAATAAGATTTGCTAATTCTGATAATAAAAAAGAACTAGTTCACACATTAAATGGAACAGGATTATCTATTGATCGTTTATGAATTGCAATAGTTGAAAATTATCAAAATAAAGATGGCGATATTATCATGCCAAAAGCTCTAAAAAAATATTTAGACTTTGATAAGATATAGGAATAATTATGAAAAGTGGTTTATTTATTACTTTTGAAGGTCCAGATGGTTCAGGAAAAACCACTATCCTAAACAAAGTTATGAAAGAGCTTAAAGAGCTTAACATTAATGTTTGTAGAACTAGAGAGCCAGGTGGAGAAAATAAAGTATGTGAAAACATAAGAGATATTTTACTTAATAATAAAGATGATGTTGATAAACATGCTGAATCATTATTATTTGCTGCTTCAAGGGTTCAACATTTCAATAAATTTATTGTTCCGCAAACATCAAAAGGGATTAGTGTTATTTGTGATCGTTTTATTGATTCATCGATTGCATACCAGGGATATGGAAAAAATATTGATGTAAATTGAATTAAGGAAATCAATAAATTTTCTACTAATAAGTTTGAGCCAAACTTTACTTTCTTTTTTGATGTAAAACCAAATG
>JBOFGT010000055.1:0-4047 GCA_051649265.1 Mycoplasmoidaceae bacterium | reverse complement strand
TAATAGTTCCTGATGCAGCATTTCTAGCATTAACAAACTTTTTTTCAGACATTTCATTAACTTTTATCATACTTTTTTTGTCAAAAAATATCTCACCTCTAACTTCGATGTCATCTTTAAATGGAATTGATAATGGAATGTATTTTATTGTTCTAACATTTTCAGTTACATCCTCACCAACAATGCCATCTCCTCTAGTTAATGCTTTTTGTAAAAAACCATTTCTATAAATTAAAGCAATACTTAGACCATCTATTTTTGGTTCTAGAGAATATGTAAATGATACATTTTCACTTAGCTCTTTCTTAACATCATTGTCAAATTTAATAATATCTTCTTCTGAAAAAGCGTTTGAAAGAGACAACATTGGTGTTTTATGAACGACTTTTTGAAATCTATCACTAACAAAACCACCAACTCTTCAAGTTGGAGAGTCCATTCTTTTGAATTGAGGATTTTCAGTTTCAATATTTATTAGTTCCTTTAAAGTCAAATCATATTCATGATCTGAAACACTTGGCGATTCTAAAGCATAATATTCATATTCTCATTTTTTAAGTTTTTCAATTAAATTTTCTACTTTTTTTTTAATATCCATATATGGAATCCAAGCTATAAATAATGCTTATATTATATTTTATTAATTGTCTATTTTTTATTAAATAGTTAATAAATTTTTAATATTTATATAATCTAAAAAATAAATAAAAAATTTTGAAATAATAGAAAAGCAATAAACTAAATTTATTAAATATTTCTATAAATGTTATATAATTTTAGTGTAATAATGAAAAAACAAGGAGTAATATATTATGAAAAAGAAAATAATTATTTCATCGTTGCTAATAGGATCAACACTTTCTATTTTGCCACTTAATTTTATTTTTAATAATAAAAATTATCAAGAACAAAAAATAGAAAATGAAAATATTAATGAAAATGAAGAAATATCAAATATTACAAAGGTAGATACTAAGAATGGTCCTTTAGACGCTCTTTATGATAAAAACTATACTTCGATATTTACTAATAACTTCACAAACCCTGTGGTTTCTCCAAATAAAGACACACCAGGTTTTCTAGGGGCTTGAGATACTAACTCTGTTGGAAGTTTTCCAACTGCAATTGGTTGAACTACACACAATTTATTTTTATCTTGAAGTGCTAATTTAATTGATCACCCATCTCTTGAAGGAAAAGTTCCAAGCAATTTTAAACCAGGGTTAGTTACTGCACTACACTCTGATAATAAATATTCAACAGAAAAAAGAAATCAAATATTTGCTATTGTTGCTAATACTGCAAATTTATCGGCTAGAGAATATTGAATTCTTAGATATAATGCATTGGATGGTTCTCCAATTAAGGATGATGATGCAAAAATGCCACAAATGCAATTTTCGCCAATACCTAAAATGGATGCAGACAATGGTAATGGTAGTGCTTTTGCACTAACAAATGATACTATTAACGATAGATATATTGCATTTTATCCAGGTAGATTAGTTGACTTAAAAACAGATATATTTGGATTTAAAATAAATAATGAAAATAAAATTGAATGACTTAGAAATGATCCGCATTTTCAAGGTTGAAGAACTTGACCTGTTGTATCAGATGATTATAATGGTGAAAACTTTGTGCTTGGTCTTGCCCCTTTTAACACTAAAAATAGTACTGTAGGGGATGCAAGTCTAGCTTTAATGCTTGCTATTAGACCTTCACAAACAACAGATCCAAATAAATATTATTTTAGAATTTTAAATTTAAAAAATAATTTTGCTCCTGTTCCAGGTTTTAGAACAAAAAATATATCTGGAAGAACTGATGGTGTTTTTAACTCTACTCAAGGTACTATTGCTGTTCCAAAGGAATTATTAACTTTACAAATAATTCAAAAAAATGTTAACCCAAATTTACAATTATTTACTTATATAGATCAACAAGGTATTCCTAATTATAAAGCTCAAATAGTAGTACCAGTTTTAAGAAATAATGAATGAATTTATATGTATCTTAGTGGTATTTTTGATAAATTCGGAAACACTTATTATGATTCTTGAGGAGGTGGTGGTACTCTAGGACAAGGAAGTTTTTTTAGTTCGCGTGTTGTTGGTTCAAACCCTATGCCTCCAAACATTTCTTATAGTGAAGAAAATCCCAATGAAATTTTAATAACTCATCAAGAAAATTCAACAGATGATAGAAGATTTAGTGCTACTCGATTTGTATTTGATACTAAACCTCCAAATAATCCTTGAAATCCTACTTCTGAAATTGTAAATAGTTTATATAACATTAATAGCAACTCTTCTTGAGGTCCTAAAAATGTTATAATAAAAAATCCTTATGTGGAGAATAATTATATATGATCTCTTCCAAATGGTTTAACTGAGCAATATATTTATAAACCTGGCCAACGAACTGTTTTATGAGCTAAAATTACTTCTGGTGGTATTAAACATGAAGATTTTCAAAAAACAGCTTCATCATTGAAATGATTAAAAGGTCAATCAGATCAAAGAATTCCAACCGCTATTACTTCAAAAGAACTTGAAACAATTGGCACATCATCTAATGATTTTTTTAAAATACCTGATTTAAGTTATCTTAGTGGAGCAACATCTGAACCACCAACGATAAAATTATTTGGTGAACCAACAAGAGATAACCGTAATGGTATAATTCAAGGTGTTTTTACTTTAACACAAAAATTTATGATTTCAGGTGAACAATATGAATTTGAATCAAAAATTCCATTCAAAATTACTGGTTTAAATACTACAAGTGATTCACCAACAACAATTAGTCCAAATAATTTAATTTCAAATTTTTTACCTTCAGATTTAACTCCTGAAAATGTGCCAAATCTTATGGATATTGTTGGAGCTCCTGATGATTATTCTGTAGATAAATGAGAAATAACAAAACAAAACAACGTTGCTGGTACTGCTACAATTAGTACAGAAATAACAAGCTATTATGATGATGCTGGTATACCTCAACCTGGAACTAGAAGAATTAGTGCAGATGTATCAGGACTTAAAAAATTAAATGGTACAACTGCTATTGTAAGTTCAGAAATTAACCCAGATTTAACTGTTTGAGAAATTAATCCTACAAACGCTTCAAGTTTTGTTGAAATAAAAGATTTAATTCCAGGTTCTAATACTAATAATATTACTTATTTAGTTAGAGATGAAAAACCATTAACTGGTGAATTAACAATTGATGTTTCTATCCCGGGAGGGTCATATTATAACCCTAAAAATAATGGTTTACCTTCAATTGCTACTGATGATCCGTTAATACTATCTGTTAATGTTACAGGGTTTAAAAAAATCCCAGATACTGGAACATTTGTAATTCCAGGAAATGGCCCTTATCCAGGTGTTTGACCAGGGTTTATTAATAAGAATAATGTTATGGATTTCATTACCATTGAAAACCAAGTTCCAGGATCAATACCCACTTTTTCTAATTTTAGAGTTAACACACCTACTACCGAACCATCTAATAATGGATTTGTAACATTTAATGTAACTTTTGACAAAGAATATAATAATGATGGTACTATTAACACTAATCCTCAACCACAGGAATATACAATCAAAGGTTTTGAATCAACTGCAACCCCTAAACAAACTTTGATTGCATCAACTGGAAATAAAGATTTATTTTCAAATACATTAGCTCCTGAAATAAATGAAAGCAATATTAATCAATTTATTGTTTTAGTTAATTTACCAGATGGAGTAACTCCAAAATATGAATTTAAAAGCCAAAAAAATACCGGCTCTCCTCAAGATAGCGGATTCTTAGATATATCTGTTACTATTCCAAGGCATATAAATAATGCTGGAACAATTATTAATACAGAAATAACTCTATCTGATACTATAATAGGCTTAAAAACTATCCCTGCTGCTACATCTGTTAGAACATTACCAGGAGACAGAAATATGTTACCAGAATTTGTTAGTGAAGTTGGTCTTGAAAAATATTTACAAATTGATAATCCATCTCCAATACTTAATAAAGAATCAT
>JBOFGT010000054.1:0-29113 GCA_051649265.1 Mycoplasmoidaceae bacterium | reverse complement strand
ATTATTAACGCAGGTGTAGTTCAATGGTAGAACTATAGCCTTCCAAGCTATTAGCGTGGGTTCGATTCCCATCACCTGCTCCATATAAAAAAAATAAAATAATAGTTAAAAAATTTAACTATTATTTTATTTTTACTTTTTATAAAATTATGGTATTATTTCCTTAGTGTGTTTTTTTACATACTATACACACAGAATAGTTGTTAAGGGGAAATAATGCCAACAATATCACAATTAATTAGAAGTGAAAGAAAAAAGAAAGTTAAAAAAACAAAGTCACCAGCTTTACTTTGAACTTATAACTCAATGTCAAAAAGAATAAATAATAACCCTGCTCCTTTTAAAAGAGGTGTTTGTACTAGAGTTGGTACAATGACTCCAAGAAAACCTAACTCAGCACTAAGAAAATATGCAAAGGTAAGACTTACAAATAATTATGAAGTATTAGCATATATTCCAGGTGAGGGACATAACTTACAAGAGCATAGTGTTGTTCTTATAAGAGGTGGTAGAGTAAAAGATTTATCAGGGGTTAGATATCATATTGTAAGGGGTACACTTGATACAGTTGGAGTTGCTAATAGAAAACAAGAAAGATCAGCTTATGGTGCTAAAAAACCTAAAGCTGCTAGCTAAGGAGATTAACTATGAGAAAAAATAGTGCACCTAAAAGAAATATATTACCAGACCCTGTTTATAATTCAAGATTAGTAACAAAAGCTATCAACACAATAATGCTTGATGGTAAAAAGGGTTTAGCTCAAAATATTTTATATTCATCATTTGATTTAATTGAAAAGAAAACTGGCGAGAAAGGTATAGATGTATTTAAAAAAGCATTAGAAAATATTATTCCTTCTATTGAACTAAGAGTAAGAAGAATAGCAGGATCTAATTACCAAGTACCAACACCTGTTAGTAAGGAAAGAAGAATCACATTAGCATTAAGATGATTAATTCTATATTCAAGAAATAGAAATGAGAAAACTATGATTGAAAGACTAGCTGGAGAAATAATTGATGCATCTAAATCTACAGGTTCATCAGTTAAGAAAAAAGAAGATACTCACAAAATGGCAGAAGCTAATAAAGCATTTGCACATTTAAGGTTTTAAATAGGAAAAGATTATGGCAAGAAAATATCCATTAGAAAAATTTAGAAATTTTGGAATTATGGCTCATATCGATGCAGGTAAGACAACAACATCCGAAAGAATATTATTTCATGCAGGTAAGACTCATAAAATAGGAGAAGTTCACGATGGTGGAGCTACTATGGATTGAATGGCTCAAGAAAAAGAACGTGGAATTACGATAACTTCTGCTGCTACATTTGTAACATGAAATGATCATCAATTGAATCTAATTGATACTCCAGGACATGTGGATTTCACTGTTGAAGTTGAAAGATCTTTAAGAGTATTAGATGGTGCTGTTGCTGTATTAGATGCACAAAATGGTGTGGAACCTCAAACAGAAACAGTCTGAAGACAAGCAACAAGATATGATGTGCCTAGAATTGTGTTCGTTAATAAGATGGATAAAACTGGTGCTGACTTTGATATGTGTATTCAATCTTTAAAAGATAGATTAGCAGCAAACGTTTCACCAATTCAATATCCAATAGGAGCAGAGTCTCAATTTAAAGGATTAATTGACATTGTTGAAATGAGAGCAGTAATGTTTGATGGTAAAGCAGATGAAAATTATAAGATTGAAGAAATCCCAAGTGAATTATTGGAAAAAGTTAAAAAACTAAGAATAGAACTAATTGATAATTGTGTTGAGTATGATGAAACAATTATGGAAAAATACTTAGATGGTAAAGAATTATCTATTGATGAAATTAAAAAATGTATAAGAAAAGGTGTTATTAGTTCAAAATTTTACCCAGTTCTTTGTGGAACTGCTTTTAAAAATAAGGGTGTTAAAACACTACTTGATGCAATTGTTGATTACTTGCCATCTCCTATCGATGTTCCTCCAATTAAAGCAATAAAATTAGATGGTAGTGAAACTCAAAGAACAAATAGTGATAATGAGCCATTTGCTGCATTAGCATTTAAAGTTGCAACAGATCCATTTGTTGGAAAACTAACATTCATTCGAGTTTATTCAGGAGTACTTCCAAAGGGATCATATGTTATTAATGCTTCAAAAGATGAAAAAGAAAGAGTTTCTAGATTAGTTAAAATGCATTCAAACAACAGAGACGAAATTGAGGAAGTAAGAGCTGGAGATATATGTGCAGTAATTGGACTTAAAAATACAACTACTGGTGATACATTAACTAGTGAAAAAAATGAAATTATTCTAGAATCAATGACTTTTGCAGAACCAGTTATTTCATTAGCTGTTGAGCCAAAGTCAAAAGGTGATCAAGAAAAAATGGGTGTAGCCTTATCAAAATTATCTGAAGAAGATCCAACATTTAAATCATTCACAGATGAAGAAACTGGACAAGTAATTATTGCTGGAATGGGTGAGCTTCACTTAGAAATTATTGTTGATAGAATGAGAAGAGAATTCAATGTTGAAACAAACGTTGGTGCTCCACAAGTTTCTTATAGAGAGACATTCTTAAAGAATGGTGAAAAAGTTGAAGCTAAGTATATTAAACAATCAGGTGGTAAGGGTCAATATGGTCATGTTGTTATTAACTTTGAACCAAACCCAGAAAAAGGCTTTGAATTTGTTGATAAAATAGTGGGTGGAAAAATTCCTAAGGAATATATTAAACCTGTTAAAAAAGGATTGGAAGATGCATTAAACTCTGGTCCCTTAGCTGGATATCCAGTTATTGATATTAAAGCAACTTTAGTAGATGGTTCATACCATGATGTGGATTCATCTGAAATGGCATACCAAATTGCTGCATCAATGTCTTTAAAAGAGGCTGCAAAAATTTGTCAGCCAGTTCTACTTGAGCCAATTATGTCAGTAGAAATTACTGTTCCTGATGAATATTTCGGAACAGTAATGGGAGATATTTCTTCTAGAAGGGGAAGTATCGAAGGAAATGAGCAAAGAGGGAATGCTCAGGTTATTAAATCTAAAGTTCCTTTAAAAGAAATGTTTGGGTATGCAACTGATTTAAGATCAAATACTCAAGGGAGAGCAACTTATATTATGCAGTTTAGTAATTATGCACAAGCTCCAAAATCAATTACTGAAGAAGTTATTTCTTCTAAAACAAAAAAATAATATATAATTTAAAAAGCAAAAATAAAGGAGAAATTATTTATGGCGAAAGCAAAATTTGATAGATCAAAAGATCACGTTAATATTGGTACTATAGGACATATAGACCATGGTAAAACTACTCTAACTGCTGCTATTTGTACTTTCCTTGCAAAACAAGGTAAAGCAGAAAAAAAAGATTACGCATCAATTGATAGTGCACCAGAAGAAAAAGCAAGAGGTATTACAATTAATACAGCTCATGTTGAATATGAAACAGATAAAAGACATTATGCTCACGTAGATTGTCCAGGGCATGCTGATTATGTTAAAAACATGATTACAGGTGCTGCACAAATGGATGGTGGTATCTTAGTTGTTGCAGCAACTGATGGACCAATGCCTCAAACTAGAGAACATATCCTACTTGCAAGACAAGTTGGTGTTCCTAAGTTAGTGGTATTCCTAAATAAATGTGATATGATGACTGATACTGAAATGCAAGATTTAGTTGAAATGGAAGTTAGAGAATTATTATCTTCATATGGATTTGATGGTGATAATACTCCAGTTATTAGAGGATCAGCATTAAAAGGATTAGAAGGTGATGCAACTTGAGAAACAAAACTTCAAGAATTAATGGATGCAGTTGATACTTATATCCCTACTCCTACAAGAGAAAATGATAAGCCATTCTTATTAGCTGTTGAAGATTCAATGACTATTTCTGGTAGAGGTACTGTTGTAACTGGTAGAGTTGAAAGAGGAACTTTAAAACTTAATGATGAAGTAGAAGTTGTTGGAATTAAGGCTACTAAAAAATGTGTTGTAACTGGAATGGAAATGTTCAAGAAAACACTTGATGAAGTAAGAGCTGGTGATAATGCTGGTATCTTATTAAGAGGTGTAAATAGAGAAGATATAATAAGAGGACAAGTATTAGCTAAACCAGGTTCAATTACTCCTCATATTAAATTCTCAGCTCAAATCTATTGCCTTAAAAAAGAAGAAGGTGGGAGACACACTCCATTCTTTAAAGGATATAGACCTCAATTTTACTTTAGAACAACTGACGTAACAGGTTCAATTGAATTAAAAGATGGTGTTGAAATGATAACTCCTGGTGATAACACTGAAATCATTGTTGAATTAATTTACCCAATCGCTGTTGAAGAAGGTTCTAAATTCTCTATTAGAGAAGGTGGTAGAACAGTTGGTGCTGGTACAGTAACAAAAATAATAAAATAAAATTATGAATAATAATTTTATTTTTTTTCATATACTTATAAAAGTAAGGTTTTTATGGAAAATATTTATTTACAAAAAAATATAGCAAATTTAAAAATGAAGGCAAGATTTAGTAAATCTGTTTTCAAATTAGTAAATATTCAGTTTATTCAATCTAAATTTAGTTTTATGTTTTCATTCATTTTTTCGATTGTCTTAATTTTTGGAATAGGATATATGAATATTTATGGTTTTGGATTAATAGATCTTGGTGCAGCATTTATGAATGCAATAGTTGGTATAATGACATTCCAAATATTACAAACCGGAATCCAAATTTTACCAGAAGCAATCATCGAGTTTAAACAATCAGTTATTTTAAAAAGAATTGGTTCTACACCAATTAAAGCAATTGATTTTATTATGATTATGATTTCTTATTATTTTTGTGTTATATTTGTCCAGTTTTGATGAATTGTTTTATGAACTACATTAGCATTTGGATTTTTGGAATTCGGTACTGGTATCCCAGAAAGTACAGATAAAATATTGGGTATTGATCTTTTATGAAATGGTAATGTTGATTGATTTGGTTTTTTTATTACTTCAATGTACACTTCTATTTTGGCAATTGTTGTAGGATTATTTATTGCTTCAGTTTCTAAAAGTTCAATTCATTCTCAAGTAATTGGTGGAATTATATTTTTTACAACAATGTTTTTATCTGGAAATTTCGTTCCTATTCAGACAATTGACTCAATGGGTGGAATGAAATATATTTCAATGTTGACTCCGTTTAGATCAGTAAATAATCTGACTTATATTTCATGAAATTCACAAGATATGTTTTTAGTATTTCAACCATGAAAAGATGCAGTATTTCCTCTATTTGGAGCAAATTCAGATCCTACTGCTCCTCCAGATAAGTATATTATTGAATCATGATATGTTTGATATTCATGAATTATGCCTATTTTTATAATAATAGGATTAGTCCTTTTATCTGCAAAATTTTTTAAATGAAGTAAGAGGTAATTATGTCTAATATAAGAGATGAATATAAATTTGATATGACTTTAGGTATGTCTAAAGATAAAACTGATGCACCCTTTATAATAGATTATGATCCACCCAAATATCAAAAGAAATTAATTGAATTCAAAAATATTACAAAATTATTTAATAATAATAAAAATAAATTTACAGCTGTAGATGATTTATCATTTTCATTATATGAAAATGAAAATGTTGCTTTATTAGGGGCTAATGGTGCAGGAAAAACTACAACTGTAGAAATGATGATTGGTTTAAATTCTCCAACAAGTGGTGAGATATTGTACTTATATGACTATAAATACAATTTTCAAGAAGCT
Source organism: Mycoplasmoidaceae bacterium (assembly GCA_051649265.1). GTDB lineage: Bacteria > Bacillota_I > Bacilli_A > Mycoplasmatales > Mycoplasmoidaceae > CAMREV01. Next base: position 23,333 of record JBOFGT010000054.1, on the reverse strand, counting down.
ATTGGAATTCAATTTCAAGACTCATCTTATCCAATTGGCTTAAATGTTTCTAATATAATTGATTTTATGATAGATGTTTATGATATTGATATTACTAAAGAAGAAATTATTTCTGTTGTCACATCATTTGGTTTAATTGATTATTTAAATAAACCTGCAAAATCTCTTTCTGGTGGCCAACAACAAAGGTTTAATATATTACTTGCTTTATTGCATAAACCAAAGATTGTCTTTCTTGATGAATTATCTACAGGTCTAGATATATATATTAAAAATCAAATTAGAGTTTTTGTTAAAAATTATTGTGAAAAATTCAATATAAATATAGTTTTAGTTTCCCATGATATTGAAGAAATTGATAATATTGCAGATAGAATAATGATCTTACAAAATGGAAAACTTAAAGTTGATATTAATAAGAGTAAAATAAAAAAATATGCAAAATCTTTAAATGATTTAATTAATAAATATATATAAAAAACAAGGATTTAATATCCTTGTTTTTTATATATTACTCTTCCTCTTTTTCAACAACTCAATTTGGAGATAAAGCAGCTTCTGCATTTAAGTCAAATATATCGAATTTATTATTTGAAGTTATTTCATTTAAAACAATATTTTTATATCTTTCATTCATTGCAGTTGTAATTAATAAATTAAATACAATATCTGAACCTTGATTTTGAATGAATCTTTCAAAGTTTTCATTAACATCATTATAGTTAATTTGTTTAGCATAAGCACCATAGAAGTTAACTGTACCTGTATCTGGTAGTAATTGTTCAGAAACATATTTTTCAAATTTTAAAAATGCTTCATCTGGAACAACTGATTTGTCATCAATATGATCAATAAATACTTTTTTCTTTTCAGCAATTGTAGTTGCTTTATTAATTGAATCGATATCAAAACTTCCACCTAATTCTTTACTAATATTATTAGCCAATGCTTCAATATCACTTATAAATTTAATTTCTTGAATGTGAGCTTTCAACTCTTCCCTTTCACCATATTGATATAAAACACCTCTTGATGTTTCTGTTATATTAGAACCTTCTCTTTGACTATTAAATAATTTATCAACTACAACTGAAGGTAATGAGTTATTTTCTGATGATTGTAAACCAACATAGCCTAGCATTTCATTTTTAATATTAGATGGTTTCATTACATTATAGTGGTTATTTTGTGATCCATATGTAGTATTACTATATAGATTATTTCCATCTATATCTTCAGTTGTATTTGAAGGTAATAATGTTCCAGAGTTTGAAAAGTATTTTGAAGCATAAGTGTTATTATTATTGACGTTCATTCTATTAACATTTAATAAATCTTCAGAATTAATTGCTCTATTTCCACTTTCAAGTTTACCGTTTAGTCCATCTGCTCAAACAAAATAGAAATCTCTACCATATATAACTTGATCTCTTAAAGATTCCATAAATTTATCACCAAATATTCCATCATCATTATTATCATTTAATAAATACATGACTGTTGAAGCTAATAAAAAAGTATCAAACATTTTTGTATAAATATCGCTTTTATTAATGCTAAAAGAGTTATTGTATATTTGGCTTTTATATGTGGTTAATTGAGATGAAGTTAAAATTGCATTATTTGCTAATGCATTTGTATTATATCTAGTTCAATCAATAAATTCATTTCCACTTTGATTATTAAATGTTTGCCCATAATAAACATTTACTAATTGATTATTTAATGAATTAATGTAAGATGGATCATTTAAATTTAATAATTCAAATAATTTTGGCTTAAAATTTAAAAATTCTGGTTCTTCTTGATTACTTCCAAAATATTCATAGACATCTCTTCCTAATACCTTTGATTTAATTTTATCAGCAAAGATAGAACCATTATTTTTCATATAATCATAAATCGATAAATTTAAATAGAAATCATTTGAATAAATTATTTGACTAAACTTAAAATTTTGCTCAGTTGATGCTAATGGAGTTATTGCTAAATCAGTAATATAAGAATTCATCTTTTCTAAGTACTCTTCTCTATAAGAATTAGAGCCATAAATATTTTTTGTTGGTTTATATAAATTTGTTATATTATAAAAACCAGTTGATGAATTTTGATTGTAAATTCAAGGAGCTGCTAATCCATTATTTTTTGAATTTGCAGAAAAATTAGCAGAGTAAACTTCCTTAGTTGACCTAAATTTATTTTGAACATTTATATTTTGATCATAGTTTTTTATATTAAATAAATAATCAGAGATTGCAATATAAAATTCTTTAGAATGTTGACTTCCTGTAGTTATATAGTTCTCTTTAAAATATTCTTCAACTAATGTTTTATTTGATGAATCAGAAAATAATTCCTTTAATATAAATTCTTTGTTGTCATTAAAATATGTTTTAAGTTCACTTTGTAAGCTAATAGATATATTATTGTTACCAGCCAAATTTGTTAAATTTCTTTCATTCAAAAGATGTCTATAAATAATTACATTACCATATTCTTCATTTGCTTTTTTAACATCTGTAATAGATTCTATATGTTTATAACCATCAATTGCAATTGCATGAACTCCAGCTTGGTTTCTTAACAACATAAAGTTTGATAAAAATGAATCAGCAATTCTAAATGCATCAGAAGAATATAAATCTCTTCCTCTTAAACTTGTAAGATCTCCAAATTGATTAATGATTTTGTCTACCATTTCTGCTGGAATTTTTACATGATTTGTATTTGTAAATGGAACATTAGAAATAAATTGTTTAGTAATATCATCTAAAACAGTAATATCATTATTTAAATTTCTTGTATTTGAAGAACTTAAAAATTCATTTCCTGAAGTTTGAAATTTATTGTAGTAAAGAGATAATGAAGCCATTGCAAATTCAGGGAAAAGTGTATCATATATATTTGAAGCTTTAGCTAATATATATGTTGAACTATCTTCTGTATGATTTTGAGGTATATCAATAAGTCCAGAGTTATTTGTAACTCCAGCTATTGTTGGAAGAATATAATTGTTGGTTCTTCTTGCATCATTAATAAAGTTATTGAATTTCTCAATACTTGAAAATGTTTCATTGTCAGCACTTTTAGAAAAGTATGGGAAAGAATAGTTACCATTTAGATCACTATTTCTAGTCGATAATGCAATTTGTTCTTCACCTTCTGGTGGTGTTTCTTCTGGTTCTATGTTTGAATTATAAATAGTATTAATTCCACCTTGTGGAGAACCGTATTTTCATAATGACATATTAATGATCATTGGTTTTTCATATTCTAATCATTTTTTGAAAACGAACTCTTGTATAGGAGCATAAATTTTATTTTCTAGTTTACTTTCACCTTCTCATTCGAATGATCACCCATTTGTATTAAGTGCATTCATTAAATCTGAAAGTTGAGGAGTTTTTATAGTAGTATCTCCATTTTTAACTACAACGAGAGATTTTTCAAATATTTTGTCAGTTAAATATGTTAAGGCTCATGTATTTTTTTGAATGGCAATATATGATTCTCTTGTACCACCATTTGGATCTAAATGTCTATCTTGCAATTCTTGCTCTCATTTAGAAGAATTACTTTTTTGAAGTTGTTCTTCAATTTGTTTAAGATTTTCATCTATTTCTTTATTCTTGTTTCTTAAATCTCTAGCAAATATAGCATTTTCTTTTGCAATTTCTTCAATTGCTTTATAAAAAATATCTCCTATTCTACCTTCAATATTTTTTTTCATTGAAGATTCATTAAATAGTGAATCTTTAGCTACTTCTTGAAGTGTAACAGAAATATTATCACTTCCTGTTTTACCATTATCAGCAAATAAATCTCCATCACCTTTCTCTATTCTATTATCATCTTCTCCTGATGCACTACATGAAACTAAAAGTAATGCAGTTGAAGAAACAATTGATAATAAACCTATAGAGATAGATGTCAGAAAAATAGCTTTTGATCTTCTTCTTTTCATATACATTTTCTCCTAAAAAATACATAGTATTATTATAATGTTTTATTTTAAAAAATATATATAAAAACAAATAAAATATTAAAAATAAAACATATATTTTTTTTATTTAAACTATAATAAATATACTATAAATGTTGCAATTAAAGATAAGAGGGTAAATGTCAAAAATTGAAATAAATAACTTATCAATTTCGATAAACGAAAAAATAATCTTAAAAGATGTAAATTTAAATATAAACAAAGGTGACATAATTGCTATTGTAGGTCCTAATGGTAATGGAAAATCAACACTTTTAAAAAGTATAATGAATCATTACAGCGTTAATAAAGAAAGAGGGGACATTTTGATTGATGGCGAAAGTACAACTGAAATGGAACCTAATGAAATTGTGAAAAAAGGTTTATTTTTTGCACCACAAAATTCTGAAGAAATCCCGGGTGTTTTAATGATTGATTTTTTAAAATCAATTGTAAATGCTAATCGAGAAAAACCTATAAAAATATCTGAATTATTTAGTAATGTTGAAAACATTTTAAAGGACTTAAATTTAGATAGATCTATTCTAAAAAGATTTGTTAATCATGGTTTTTCTGGAGGCGAAAAAAAGAAATCAGAAATTCTTCAAATGAAGTTATTAAATCCTGAATGTATTTTATTGGATGAAATTGATTCAGGATTAGATGTTGATTCAATTAAGCTTGTAATAAGAGAGCTTAAAAAAATTGCAAATAATGATAAAACATTAGTAATAGTAAGCCATCAACAAAAAATATTTGATATTATTAAGCCTAATAAAGTAATTGTAATAATTGATGGAAAAATAATTAAAGAAGGTGATTACTCTCTTTTACAAAAAATTAATAGTGAAGGTTATGAATGACTAAATTAATAATAGAAAATAATACATTTTCTAAAACTATTAATATAGCATCAAATACTAAAGAAAAAATATCTATTGTTGATATAAATGATAGTGACATTACAATGGATATAATAATAAATGTTTTCGAAAATTCAAGCGCTATATTAAATTTAGCAAGTTTTTCAGAATCAACAAAAAAAAATTATAATATTATTGTAAATCATTTTTCAAGCAATAGTTATAGTGAATGTAATGTTTTTGGTGTTTCAAAAAATATATCTGATATTAAATTTAATTTAACTGCAAAAATTGATGATTTGTCATTATCTAATAAATGCAAGCAATCAATTAGTGGAATATTATTAACAAATGATTCTTCAATTATTGGAGCACCAAATTTAATAATTAACACAAATAGTATTAAGGCGGAACACTCTCTTTCAATAGGAAAAATAAATCAAAACAAATTATTTTATTTAATGTCAAAAGGAATAAATAAAAAGGATGCTCTTTATCTTTTAATAATGGGCTATTTTAGTAATTGTTTGAAGAATTTAAAAAATAAAAATCTTAAAGAAAAAATTGAGAGAAAAATAAAAGGTAAACTATAATGAAAAACTTAAAAAAAGATTTCCCATGATTTGAAGCTAATGATGGATTAATTTATTTAGATAGTGGAGCAACTTCATTAAAACCTCAATGTGTAATTAATTCTGTAAATAAATACATGATTAAAGAATCATATAATTCGCACAATACTGATTCAAAATATACTTATTCAACTACAAAAGTAATATACGAAACTAAGGAAAAATTAGCAAATTATTTAGGTACTAAATCTGATAATATTATTTTCACTCCAGGAGCAACGCATTCATTGAATATGGTATCTCAAGGAATAAAAAATATGTTAAATGAAGGTGATGAAATATTGCTAAATACATTGGAACATGCCTCTAATCTTCTTCCTTGATTCGAAGTTGCAAAGGAAAAAAAATTAACTATTAAATATATTGAGACAAAAAATATTTTTTTAACGGAAGAAGAAATAATAAATTCTATTTCTCCCAAAACAAAATTGATTTCATTTGCAAATGGAACCAATTTAATTGGTGCTTGATTAAATGCTGAAGAAATATCAATCAAAATAAAGGAAAAAAATTCTAACACAATTATTTGTGTTGATGCTACTCAATATATTCCTTTAAATAAGATGAATTTAGAAAATTCACAAATAGATTTTTTAGCTTGTTCTGGTCACAAAATGTGTGCTCCAACAGGAATTGGATTACTTTATTTAAATGATAAAATGAAAAAATATCTTAAACCAACAATATATGGTGGTGCAATGAATAAAAGCATTAAAAAAGATTCATATTTACAAATGGATAGTCTAGAAAAATATGAAGCTGGTACATTAAATATTCTTGGAATATATGGATGGAATGCTGCATTAGATTATTTAAACAATTTAGATCTAAAAGAAATAAAGAATAATTTAATTAAAATTAAAAAATATTTAGATCAAGAAATTAATAAAATTCCTGAATTTTCAGTTATAAATGACAATGTAAATTCATATGTAACTATCTTTAAACATGATACATTATTTAGTCAAGATTTGGCTGGGTATTTAGGACAAAATGGAATAATAGTTAGGTCAGGTTTATCATGTGCAAAGCTAGCTCATTACAATACAAAATATGATCAATTTGTAAGAGTTTCTTTATATATTTATTCGGACTATGAAGATGTTTATAAATTAATAGAGGTTTTAAAAAAATATAAAAAAGGTGATGAAATTAATTGATTTTAAAATAATTAATTTTTTGGTGTTAAGTTATGGAATATAAAAAAAATTCAAATATACAAAGGGCAATAATTATTGATAATTACGAAAACCCTGATAAAAAAACAAAAGATGATTTTTCAAATGATGAATATAAATCATATAATTTTTCTTCTGAATCTTGTATTGATAATTTAACATTATTCTTAAAAATAAATGATAACAAAATTGTAGACTGCTTATTTAATGGTGTTGGTTGTGCAGTAAGTTCTGCTTCTTCAAATATAATGTGTAATTTATTAATAAATAAAACTGTTGAACAAGCTTTTTCTATAATTGATAATTATGAAAAAATGCTTGCTAATGAAAAATATAATGAAGAAATTCTAGAAGAGCTTAATGTTTTTTCAAATATACATAATCAACCAAATAGAATAAAATGTGCGAAAATAAGTTCTGAGTCAATTAAAAGAATTTTAAAAGGATAAAATATGGAAGATAAAAAAACATATCAAAAAGAATATGAATTTGGTTTTAATGATGGGAATGAATACCTTTTAAATGAAGAAAAAGGTTTGAATAAAGAAATCATTAGAAAAATTTCTAAAATAAAAGAAGAACCTGAATGAATGCTTGAATTAAGACTTAAAGCATTTGATACTTTTATTAAAATGGAAAATCCAAAATGAGGACCAGATCTTTCATTTATAAATTTTGATGAATATATCTATTATTCTCCTTCAAAAAAGAAAATGGAAAACGATTGAGAAAAAGTCCCTGAAGCAATTAAAAATACATTTAAAAAACTTGGCATTCCTGAAGCCGAAGCAAAATTTTTAAATGGAGTTTCTACTCAATATGATTCAGAGACTGTATATAAATCTTTAAGAAAAGAATTAGAAAATCAAGGAGTTATATTTTCCAATATTGAAACTGCATTAAAACTTAACCCAGAGATTGTTAAGCAATATTTTGGCAAATTAGTTTCATATACAGACAATAAGTATGCAGCATTAAATACAGCAATATGGTCTGGTGGTTCTTTTATTTACATTCCAAATGGAGTTAAAGTAGAAAAACCTCTTCAAGCATACTTTAGAATAAATGGTTTATCCTTAGGGCAATTTGAAAGAACTTTAATAATTTTAGAATCAGATGCACTTTTACATTATGTTGAAGGATGTACAGCTCCAATTTATAATGAAAACAATTTACATGCTGCTGTTGTAGAAGTTTTTGTTGGTGAAGATTCTAATTGTCGATACACAACGATTCAAAATTGATCAAAAAATGTTTTAAATTTAGTAACCAAAAGGGCAAAAACATTAAAAAGAGCTAATATGTCATGAATTGATGGTAATATTGGTTCTGGAATTAATATGAAATATCCTTGTACCATTCTTCAAGGAGATTATTCAACAAGTAATTGTATTTCAATTGCAATAGCTTCAAAAGATGTTGTTCAAGATTCTGGTGCAAAGATGATTCATATTGGAAAAGATACAAAATCTAAAATTATTTCTAAGTCAATTTCACTTGATGGTGGTGATACTAGATATAGAGGATTAGTTGAAATTAAAAAAGGTGCTATAAATAGTTTTGCACATGTTGAATGTGATACATTAATTTTAGATTCAATTTCAAGAAGTGATACTGTTCCTATTGAAAAAATTTATAACAGTGAATCATATTTAGAACATGAAGCAAAAATTTCTTCAATAAGCGATGAACAAATATTTTATTTTACATCAAAAGGACTTACAAAAAAAGAAGCTGAATACTTAATAATTCTTGGTTTTATTGAACCATTTGTTAAAGAATTACCAATGGAATATGCAATAGAACTTAATAGGTTAATAAAACTCGATATGGAAGGTTCTGTTGGATAAATTAAATTATCTATTATTAAATATCTAATAAAATAATTGTATTTTATACCATATTATATTATAATTCAATAAAGTGATATATTTGCATAGATACTTTTATTTTGAATTGGGGATATTAAATTTATGTCAAAATTTTTTAAATTTATAACAAATGATGAAAGAAAATTAGATTTATCAAAAATGGGATTAACTTCTAATGATGTAATAATTTTAAATCTTAAAAAAAGTATATATGAATTATTAGATGATAGTGTTGATTTAGAATTGATAAAGCAATCATCAACTTCTAACAAAACTGTTTTTGTGATTGTAAGAGAAAATTTTCCAATAGAACAAGGTTCTATTGAAAATTTAGAAGATGTTAAAATAAAACATAAAAAAATTAAAAAGATTTTCAAGAAAAACGATAATGTATTATTTTTCTTTGGTAATGTAAGCCAAAATGAAAGCATTTACGGTATTGAAGATGGAAATATTACCATGTCTGATCCAAATTTTTTTGATGATTTTATTTTAGAAAAAAAGGCAAAAGCTGAAAACGAATTAATAATTGAAAATCAAAAAAGAGAAGAGAATCAATTAATACTTGATAATCAAATTAAAAAAGAACAAGAAGAAATTGAAAATGAATTAAGTAGTTTAGATAAAGAAAATTCAGAAATAAAAGCTTTATATGATCAAAATCATGACGGTTTTATAAATGCAAATCTTCAAAAAAATTCTGGAATTCAAAATGATTTATCAATTTCTGAGAGAAGTTTATATTACAAAGATGGAACATTAGTTGATTTAACTAAATTATACAAAAAAGATGGCTCATCATTTGATTTAAATAAACTATACAATGAAGATGGTACATTTGTTGATGGAGTTAAAATATATAATGAACATGGCACATTAATTGACACAAGAAATATATTTAATGAACAAGGTGTACCAGTTGATAATTCATCATCTCCTTATGAAAATGGTGAATTAATTAAGAATGAATTTGATGAAGGATTTGAAAAGTTACATAAACTAGAAGATGAAAGGATTTTATATCCTCTTTTAGACTCAAATGAATATTTACTAAAATCTATTTATGACTTTATATGAAGAATGTTTATATTAAATAATAATAATTTATTATTAAACGATTTATTATATTTATCAGTGAACAATTTTCCTACATTATCTTATGGACAGAATGAATATATTAGAGAATTAGCTAATAATGTTGATTCATTATTTGATTTAATTTTAAAGCTTGATTATAAGTTAGAATTTAATAATAAATTATTCTATATATATTTAGCAAACATGTTTACTGTTATTAATGGTAAATGTAAAGTTAATAGAGAATTTCTTGTTGATATGTCAATTTGAGTAAGTGATGATGCCAGAGAACAATTTGTATCTAGAACAGAAAAATTTATGAACAATAATTTAGTTTCAATTGAAAAAATTATCTATTCACACTTTATTGAATTTTCTACATTAGCTCAAGGTTCTATTCCTAGAATTAAAGGATCTTTAAAAAATGAAGATGTACACTTAGTTTTATATAAAAAAGTACAATATGCAAGCGATAGAAACTTATTTTGCATTATTTTAAGAAATTTATATAGAGCATCTGGTGAAATTGGATTAAATTTAGAAGACTATATTTTAAATGAAGAAGCTATTAACAATTTAGATTCACAATTAAAAATTGATGTTGCAGATGCATACAATATTTTATTAGAAGAAGTTAGAAACTTTATAATTCTTAGAGGAAGTAATGAAGATAAAATATCAAAACTTTACAATATATTAATGAGTATAGGAATTGAAATGATTATTGCAGAAGCAACTCAAGTTGTTAATGTTGCTTCATTAGTAAATCAAGAGCAAGTTCAAATTGAAGACAAATACTTTAGCTATATAAATAAAATAGAACCTAGAAACGAAATAATTAATATTAAATATGAAGAAATTGAGGCTTTATATAGAGAAGCATCTGATGCTGAAAAAGCAAGAAATATTAACGAAGATAAAGGTAATTTCGATTTAGATTTCTTAAAAGATCAAATTAAAAAAAGAAGAGCTAATGAATTAGATAGAGACTATGGATTGAGTAGTGAATTAGAATTTGGAAAAATAAAAATTGACCCTAATGAAATGCCAGATAGAATAGATGACTATGAAACTAAGATTAGAGCAAACATTAAAATGATTGAAGATCAAAGAAGAATGTTAAAGGAAAGAATGGAAAAATATTCTAATAGATCATCTATTGATGATGTTATTAAAATGAAATAAAAAATACACATATTTTAATTTGTGTATTTTTTATCACTCTCTTTTTTTAGTTATACTTTCTGTTAATACTTCACAACCATCTTCTGTAATTAAAATCATATCTTCAATTCTTATTCCACCAACATTTGGTATGTATATTCCAGGTTCAATTGTTACAATTGAATTTGTATGAAATTTTTCCTTATAGTTTTGTGAAACTATTGGAAGTTCATGAACATCAATTCCAACACCATGACCAGTAGAATGAGTAAAGTAATCTTTAAATTCTGTTCCTGAAATAATATCTCTGCAATACTTATCAAGCTTTTGACCTGTTATTCCTGCCTTAGCTTTTTTAATACCTGTTTTGTTTGATTTAAGAACCACATCATAAGCTCTTATTAATTCATCAGAATTTGGTTTACCTATTGGAAATGTTCTTGTTAAATCTGAACAATATCCCATATATTTACATCCAATATCAATTGTAACAAAATCTCCATTCCTAATTAATCTATCAGTTGGTGAATGATGAGGAAATGCACCATTTGGACCTGAAGCGACAATGGGATCAAAAGAATTACATTCCCCACCTGTTTGAATAATTCTACAAGAAATTAAATTAGCAACTTCTTTTTCAGTCATCCCTTCTTTTATTTCTTTTTTTATTCATTCCATTACTTCACAAATTTTCTTTGCTGCATGTCTTAAATTATCTATTTCATTTTTATTTTTAATAATTCTTAATTCCTTAGATTTTATAGGTTTTATTTCATCTAAAATATCTTGAAAAAATGATAATTCTTCTAAAGTAGTGTATTCTTCTTCTAAAAATGCTGTAGTTATTGAATTTGAATAGAAATAGTCTATTAATGTTTCTTTGCTTTTTAAAAGTTCAACATTAATTTTAGTTTTATCTATCTCTTTCAAACCTTTTTGATAATATCTGCCATCCAAAAAATAAGTTGCTTCTTTTTTAGTGATTACAATAAATCCATAAGATGCTTGAAAATTTGATAATCAATATCTACCTTGCTTTGAACTTAAAATACATGAATCAACTTTATTCTTTTTTAAATAATTTCTAATTAGTTCTATTTTTTTCTTCATGCTTATTTCTTTTTTGTTTCAGTGTGATCATTGACTTTTCTGCATCTACTACAAAACTTTTTTAAAGTCATTTTTTCTGGATGAGTCTTTTGATTTTTTTGTGTTAAATAATTAATTTCACGACACTCCTTGCATTCAAGTCTTACATGTTTTTTTATTGCCATAAATTCCTCATTAATAATATTGTATTTTAGTTTAAATTTACTAATATTTTACCACTAATAATCAAATTTTTAAATATTATAAAGTTGATATAATTTTTTTCGCATTATCTATTGAACCTAAATCAACACATTTTATTTTATTCTTTGTTAAAAAGTTAAATGCAATTTTAGATCTATTACCTGACAAGCAATACAGATAGACAGTTTTATTTTCTAATGATTTAGTTTCTTCAGTTAATAATATGTTTAATGGAATATTAATAGCATTTTTAATATGATACTTTTTAAATTCTATTTCACTTCTAACATCTATAATAATTTTTTGGTTCATATTAATACTTTAATTATTCTTAAATAAAATAAATTATATAATAATTATAAGGTTCAATTTGAATTTTTACATTGTATGGAGAAAAATGAAAGGTAAAAGCAGTTATAAAGGACAAATTCTTTTAGGTAAATATAAGATTCTACACTTGTTAACTCAAGGTGGAATGGATTCTTCAATATATTTAGCTGAAGATATTAGTTTCACTGAAAAAAATTATTTTTCAAGTAAATATAAATATTCAGCTGTAAAGATAATTCAAAAGACTAAAGATACAGCAAATGATCAATGAGAAAAAATTCTTGATGAAGGAACTACCACAGGAAGACTTATTGGAAAAAAAAATATAGTTGAATTATATGAATTTACAAAATTAGATGAAAATACCATTTTAATTATTATGGAATATATAGATGGTCCATCCCTTTCTAAATACATTACAAATAGCGGCACAATACCATTAAATGAATCTATTTATATATTCGAGCAAATATTGATAGGTGTAAATGAATTACATAAAAATAGTAATATCATAATTCATAGAGATTTAAAACCAGATAATATTTTAATTTCAAAAGACTTATCAAAAATTAAAATAATTGATTTTGGTATTTCTTCTGTTTTCAAAAGAAACAAGGATCAAATTAATAATATGGAAGCTATGACTAATGAGGAATCTTTCTATGGAACTATTCCATACATAACTCCTGATGTTTTAAATTATAGAAAACAGTCAGAAAATAATCTTGCTTCCTTAATTACAAAACAATTTGATTTTCATTCTTTAGGAGTTATTTTTTATGAAATGATTACTGGAAAAAAATTATTTTATTATGAAGATGAAAATAGTATAGAATCAATTAAATTTCCATGTATTTATGATATTGTTCCAATGAAAAGTATTTTTGAAGATTTTCCAAATGATATTGAAAATATAATTTTAAAATTGGTTTCTTCAAAAGAAAAAGACTATCATTATAGATATTCAAGTATAGATGAAATATTAGATGATCTTCAAAAATATAAATTAAGAATTAAAAATAATGATCCAGAACCTTCTCTTTTAAAAAAACCAACAAATAGAAATCTTCAATTTGCTCCAAAATTCAATGTTTATAAAGAAGGCAATAAATTTTATAAAAATTATAAACTCATTTTAAAAGGATACATATTTATAACATTATTTGTAGTCTTCTTAATAATTATAATTTCATTATTTCTTATAGGAATATTTTAATGAATAAAGCAATTGTTTTAAAATCAATAAGTGGAATTTCAACATTAAAAGATTTAAATAGTTCTAAAATATTTTTGGCAGAATTAAAAGGTTCTTTGCTAAATAAAAAAAAAATTATTTATCCTGGTGATTACGTAGAATATATTAATAATGAATCAACAAAAATTATTACAAATGTTATTGATAGAAAAAATTTTTTAAACAGACCCAAAATTGCTAACATAGATTATTTAATAATTGTTAATTCTATTACTGAGCCTAAAGCAAGTATTAGAATGATAAATAAATATATATTATTTTTTCAATCACAATTTATTGACAACATCATTTTATATTTTACAAAATTTGATCTATTAAAAGAAGATGAAATAAAAGATGCAAATAAATTGTTAGATCATTTTAAAAATGATAATTATATTTGTTATTCATCAGAAGAGTATAATTATTTTCTTGATTTTTTAAATAGTAAAAAATCAAATATTATTTGTTTTACTGGTCAATCTGGAGTTGGTAAATCAACTCTTTTAAATATGATAGATAAAAAATTTAATATTAAAACAAATGAAATTTCAAAGGCATTAAATAGTGGAAAACATACAACAACTGCTACAAATTTATTAGCATATGAAAATGGTTACTTAGTTGATACTCCGGGTTTTTCAACTGTTAATTTAAATGTTGATAAATTGATATTAGCAAATGGATATAAGGATTTTAGAGAAGCATCGATAAATTGTAAATTCAATAATTGTTTACATAAAGAAGAAAATAATTGTGCAATAAAATCAATGGTAGATAGAAATATAATTTCAAAAAAAAGATATGATGACTATTTATTTTTTTTAAATAATATATCTAATAAAAAATAATTATATTATTTCTCCATTTAAAGAAAATTTAGATGAACTTATGATTTTAACATTAACAATATCACCATCATTTGCTTGCCCTTGAAAGTTAACAACCTTCATTTCTTCAGAATATCCAAAAAGAATATTTTCATTTGTTTTAGACTTTCCTTCAACCAAAACCTTAAGAGTTTTATTAATGAAAGAGGAATTTTTTTCTTTTGAATATTTTTCCACTAATAAATTTAATTTTTGTAATCTTTTTCTTTTTTCTTCAATAGAAACATTATCATCCATTTTAGCTGCAACAGTTCCATCTCTTTTACTATAGATATAAGTGTATGCATGATCAAATTTAACTTCATTATAAAGATCTAATGTTTTTTGGAATTGTTCTTTTGTTTCATTTGGAAAACCAATTATTAAATCTGTTGAAATAGTACAATTTGGGATAGCTTTTCTTATTTTATTAATAATTTTTAAATAGTCTTTAATGTACATATGTCTATTCATTTTTTTTAAAATTTCATCATCACCAGATTGAATAGGTAAATGAACATGTGGCATAATATTTTTATATTTGCTCATTACTTCAATTATTTCATCTGAAAAATTTCAAGGATTGCTTGTCGTGAATCTTATTCTTGGAATATTAGTTTTTGCTACATCTTTTAATAGATTTGCAAAATTATAGCCTTCATCTTTAAAATCAGTTCCATAAGCATTAACATTTTGACCAATTAAAGTTACTTCTTTAAAGTTATCTTTAATTAAATCATTTATTTCATTAAGTATATCTTCTTTTTTTCTACTTCTAATTTTACCACGTGTGAATGGCACAATACAATATGTACAAAATTTATCGCATCCAAACATTACATTTACACATGCTTTAACATTGCTAACTCTATTTGAAGGAAGATTTTCTATAACATCTCCCTCTTTTGATCAGACATCTACAACAGTATCTTTTTCAAAAATAACCTGCTCTATTATTTGTGGAAGACGATGTATGTTATGTGTCCCCATAATGAAGTCAACATGATGATATTTTTGTAATATAGTATTTACAATATTTTCTTCTTGTGCCATACAACCAGCTATTCCAAAAATAAAATTTTTATTTTTGGCTTTAAATTGTTTTAAAAAACCAATTTCGCCAAATACTTTATTTTCAGCATTTTCTCTAATTGCACATGTATTAAGAATTACAAAATCAGAAGTATAAATATCTTTGTTATATTCATAACCCAAAGCTTTTAAGATTCCCATAATATTTTCTGAATCTCTTAAATTCGATTGACATCCATATGTTCTAACATGAAAAGATTTTCCTAATCCTATGTTTACTATATTTTCTGGAATATAAAAGGCATTTTTAATTACTTGTGAATCTTGTATCCTTTTTCTTGCCTTGTTAAGATCAGGCATAAAATATTTTGATACATCAATTTTTCTTTTTTTCATTTAATCATTATAAATGCTTTTTTTTAAATTAAATAATTTAATAAAATTAATTATAATTTATATAGACTATTTTTAAAGGAGCGATTATGAAATTATCTATTGTATACAATATTTGTAATTTTTCTAAGAATTTAGATAAGTCTCTTGAATCAATTCAAAAAATTAAGGATAAAAATTTTGAAATAATTTTTGTTTTAAATATAAGTAATAAATCAATTCCACAAATATTGCCATTATTAAATTTTCCAAAAGAAAGAGCATCATTTGTTTTCTTAGATCAAAATTTAGGTCATTCATATGCATACAATATTGGACTAAAACTTGCAAAAGGTGAATACATTTATTTTGCTGGCTCAAAAAATATGTTTAAGAAAGATTTTATGGAAAAATTAAATGAAATTACTTTAAAAGAAGTTTATGATTTTATTGCTTTAAATGATGGCGAACAAAGAAAATTTTCTAATGAGAAATATATTAAAAATAAAAATACAGATGTTATGAATATTAAGAGAAAAATTTTTAATAGAAAATTCTTAATAGATAATAAAATTTTATTTACTAATTATAAATACTTTAATCAATTGTACTTGTTTTATGTAAATGAAAATGCAAAAAAAATTGGTTATATAGAAAAAAATACTTGTGACTTTATTTATTCTGAAAATGTTAATTATAATTTATATGATATTCTTACATGTTCAGAAATACTTTTTAAAATAATAAATGATTCTAAATTTGATAAGGACAAAAAAGAATATTATAAAATGACAATTACTGTATCAATTTTATATGAATTTATATACAAAGTATTTAGAAATTATTCTGATAAAAATATAATAATAAATTCTATTACAAATGCATATAGAGTTATCGAAAAAATATATCCAGAATATAAAGAAAATAAATATTTAATTATGAATAGAAATAAAGAAATACCAAATTATATATTGAATTTTAAAACAAATATAAAATATTGCAAAAATGTTTTAGAGTTTTTGTAGTAAATCATGAAAAAAATTTATCCTTTAGCATCATCTTTAAGAAGATTTTTTGCTAGATTATTAGATTTAACTTTACTTTTTGGAATTATTGTAATTTTTTATTTTGTATTCTTTTCTTTTGATCCAGTTGAAGCAAATTTTAAATCATATTTATTTTTTTCCTATATGATTTTTATTTGATTAGCCTTCTTTATTTATTTTGTATTAATTCCATCGTTAAATAAAGGAAGAACTTTATTTATCTTTGCATTTAAAATGAGAATTTTTGATTCTAATTCCAACGATTATTTTTTTATTGAAAAAATTAAATTTAAAAACGATAAACATAAAATATTTCTTTATTTTTTTGTTAATATGTTTAAAAGAGAGTTCTTTGTTTGAAATATATTTTGCATAATTAATTTTTCATTAGGTATTGTTTTATTATCATTAGGTGATGACGAAGGTTTAATTTTTATAAAATCACTTTTTATGGCAAATGCTGGAATCGATAATGCTGAAGGAACAAATTCATTTGCAATGATATTTACATCATTATATTCAATAAACCTTCTTATTATTATTGGAATTTTTATCAATTTTTGAATTAATTCAAGTAAAAGAAATATTATAGATGTTTTTAGTTCAACTGTAACTTTATATCTTAAAGAAATCGATCCAAAATCAGATAATTTGAATAAGGATAAAAAGAATATAATTAATTATGGATTACCTGGTGAAATTTTAGATTCTGTTTTTGATGAAATATATGAATTGGAGAAAGAAAAAGATAATGGAAAAAATAAACGAAAGACAAAAAGAGGCAATTGAATCAGGAAATGAACCATTAATGATAATAGCTGGTGCTGGTTCTGGAAAAACATTTGTTCTAACCCAAAGAATAATTTATTTAGTTAATAAACTTGGCTTTTATCATAATTCCATTCTTGCATTTACTTTTACAAATAAAGCAGCAAATGAAATCAGGGAAAGAATTTTAAATTTGATCCCTGATTTGCCATTTAATTGAATTGGTACTTTTCATAGTGTTTGTTTAAAAATTTTAAGAGAAGATATTCATATATTGAATCGTTCAAATAATTTTATAATATTAGATGAAGAAGATCAACTTTCAATAGTAAAAGAAATATATAAAATCAAAGCTTTTTCTAAAGATATTATTATTCAAAAAAAAGTACTTTATTTTATAAGCTATTTGAAGTCTAAAAAAGTCGATATAGAAGATGATGAAGAAATAATTAATGAATTAACAAAACTTGAATTAAATTCAGAAAAAATAGAAGTTATCAAAAATTGTTATAAAGATTATTCTAATTATTTGTTAATTAAAAATTTGTTAGATTTTGATGACTTAATTGTCTGTGTAAATAAAATATTCTCAATTGATGAAGAAGTGAAATTAAAATGAAAAAATAGATTTAATTATATTTTAGTAGATGAATTTCAAGATACAAACGAAGATCAGTTTGAACTTTTGAACCATTTAATTAGAGACAAACAAAATGTTTTTATAGTTGGAGATCCAGATCAAATGATTTATTCATGAAGAGGAGCATACTCAAATATTTTTGAAGACTTCCAAGATATGTATCCAAATAACAAAAAAATTCTTTTGGAAAAAAATTATCGTTCATCGCAAAATATTTTGGATGTTTCAAATCAACTGATTAAAAATAATAAGTTTAGAATTGAAAAAGCCTTATACACAGATAATAGCAGAGGATCAAATATAATTTATTATCATGCTTCTAGTTCTGATAGAGAGTCTAATTGAATATCAAATCAAATAAATAATTTAAGGGATGAGGGATATAAATACAAAGATATAGTTGTTTTATATAGAAGCAATTATTTATCAAGAAATATTGAACAATCATTAATTTATAAAAATATACCATATGTAATATTTGGAGGTCTTAAATTCTTTCAAAGAAAGGAAATAAAAGATTTAATTTCATTTATGAAGTTAATATGTTTTGATGATGATGTTTCACTGAATAGAATTCATAATACACCAAAGAGAAAAATCAGTGAAGCTATTTATTCAAAAATTTTACAATTTGCAAACCAAAATAACATCTCAACATGAGAAGGATTTAAAAGAGTTAATGAAATTACTGAATTAAAAGATACAGCTAAAAAAAGTTGTTATGAATTTTATGAATTAATTTCATCTTTAAAAGAATTTAAATTTATTTCAATAAATGATTTAGTTGATAAAATCTTAAAAGATACTAATTATTTAGAATATTTAAAAGATATAGATGAAGAATATAGATTGGAAAATATAAAAGAACTAAAATCATCAATTGCTTTGTATCAACATAGAAACCCAAAATCTAAATTAAAAGATTATTTGCAAGAAATAACTTTGTATATGTCCAATGAAGAAAAAGGATTTGAAAACAAGCAAGATTATGTTTCTCTTATGACTATTCATAATGCAAAAGGTTTAGAATTTAAAAATGTTTTTTTAATGGCATTTTGCGATGGTTTATTTCCATCTACTAAAGCAATAGAAAAAGGAGACATCTCAGAAGAAAGAAGAATTGCATATGTTGCAATGACAAGGGCTAAAAAAAATTTATTTATTTCATCATATGATGGTAAAAGTTTTCATATAGCTTCAGCATCTAATCTACTTCCTTCAAGATTTATAGAAGAAATAAAATCAAATAAAAATTTTGAAGCCATTGTTGATTCTGCAATCAAATATGAAAAAGATTATAAAAGTTTTTCTACAAAAATCAAATTATCTGACAAAAATTATTTATCTGAAAATTATCATAAGGATAAACAAGTATTTGAATTGGGAGATCCAGTTGCTCATACAATGTTTGGCGCTGGGATAGTTATTGGAATTGATGGAGATACATTAAAAATAACTTTTAAATCTCCACATGGAATCAAGTTTATTTCTAGAGATCATAAGAGTATTAAAAAGTTATCAAATTAATTATTTGCTTTCAAATTTTTTATCTAAATAATAATCATATAAAGATTTTACAGTTTCATTAGAAGCTATTGTATTATTGCTATTATCAACATTTCCAAGCAAAACGGGTTTTTTATTATTTGAGAATGCTAATCCGCCAGATAATTTATTATTATCTCCAACAATTGAAGTTATGTTCGGTCTTACTAATAATGCATAATCAACAAAGTTTCTATAATCAATAGATGATTGATCTTGTCTTATATATAAACCATTTAAAGCTTTATATTCAAAGGGTAATTTAGTAAATTCAGCAATTTGATTATGCTCAGTACTGGGAGGTAAATCATTTTCTAATGTATAATCATAATTATATTTATCTAACAATATTTTTTCATTGTATGTTTCAAATGGATCATAATTTAACTGTGAAAAAATATTGTCTTCAGCCTTAAATGTTGGATTATCAATAAATAACAAAATCTTTACTTTATCATTTAATTCTTTTTCAGAAAGGAATGCTTCAAGGAAACTTGAATCAACAATTGGATCAATATAAACCCCACCACCATTTTCAATTCCTCCACCACTTAATCAACTTCTAAAAGGTAGGGTAGAGCTTGATCCTGCTAATGATCCATATATAAAAATGTAATTTCCAGCATTAATACTTGTATCCCCTAATATAGCATCTTTAACATAACTATTTTGCTCTTTTAATTTTGATAGTAAAACTTTTTCATTTGCTTCAGTCGATAATTCCATTATTTTTAATTTAATAGAGTCATCTGATGTTTTATTTGCACTACATGATAATAAAGAAAATGATGTTATTATTGAAATATTAAATAAACAAAAAAGCAATATTTTTTTTCTATTTCTTTTAATTATTTTTTTCATATTTCTCCTTTTCCGATTTTAAATATCCTAAAAATATATCAATAAATATTATATATTAATTAATAAAAAAAGTAATATTTAATATTGATTAAACATTTTTTTATTAAAATACTTAATTTAAATATAGAAAAAATCAAAAATTAAAAAAAAAATGTGAAAAAACAAATAATAAATAATAAAATTTATATGAATGCATGAGCATTAGATTATAAGGAGAAATGAAATGGGAAAAAAATTAGTGTTAGACTCAAATATGAGACCATTAACTAAAAATCAAATAATAAAGCTTATAAGTGATAATGCAAATATTTCAATACCAGTTATAAAAGATATATTTGATGATTTTCAAAAATTAATGTTCGCTGAACTAGATAGATGTTTAGAATTTAAATTACTAGACATTGGAAAAATAAAAGTTAAACGTTCTAATCCTAGAATTGGTGTAAATCCAAGTACTGGTCAAAAAGTGGAAATATCTGCTAAAACAAAATTAAAATTTACTTTTTCAAAAGGTTGTAAAGTTTTCGCAGAATCTTTATACTTCTAAAAATCAAATAAAATTATTTTATTTTTTATATATATAAATTTAATGTATAAAAATAAAAAAATTATTTATATAATAAAGGTAATAAATAGATTTTTAATTGAAGGGAAAAAAATAAAATATGGCAAATAGTAAAATAAATATAGCTATAAATGGATTTGGAAGAATAGGAAGACTAACTTTTAGAGAGTTAATAAAAAATAAAAATGTTTCAATAGTGGGTATTAATGATTTAACTGATACTAAAACACTTGCTCATTTATTAAAATATGACTCTGCTCAAGGAGTTTTAGATAAAAAAGTATCTCATAACGATAAAGAAATAATTGTAGGAACAACAAAAGTTCCTGTTTATTCAGAAAAAGACCCAAGTGCTCTACCTTGAAAAAAATTAAATGTGGATTTAGTAATTGAATCTACAGGAAGATTTACAGATGAAAAGTCTGCTGGACTTCATTTAAAGGCAGGAGCTAAGAAAGTTTTAATATCAGCTCCAGCTAGTGGAAATATTCCAACTGTTGTTTATAATGTTAATCATAAAATTTTAACGAAAAAAGATTCAATAGTTTCTGCTGCATCATGTACAACTAATGCGCTAGCTCCTATGGCTAAAGTTCTTGATGATAAATTTGGAATTGAATGAGGATTAATGAATACTATTCATGGATACACTGCTGATCAAAGATTACAAGATGCTCCACATTCAGATTTAAGAAGAGCCAGAGCTGCTTCTGTTTCAATGATACCTACAAGTACTGGAGCAGCAAAAGCAATTGGTTTAGTTTTACCAAATTTAAATGGTAAACTTCATGGTTTAGCTACAAGAGTTCCTACAATAACTGGATCACTAGTAGACTTAACTGTAGTTTTAAAAAAGAATGCAGACATTAAAGCAATTAATAGTGCAATGAAATCAGCTGTAAATGATTCATTTGCATACGAAGAAGATCCAATAGTATCTTGTGATGTTATTGGTGATACTCACGGATCTATATTTGATCCTGCTATGACTTTAGAAATCAATGTTGATTCTAAAAAAGCATTCAAAGTTTTCACATGATATGATAATGAATATTCATACGTATCTCAACTAGTTAGAACTGCTATATATTTAGCAAAATTAAAATAATAATTTTTACAACGTTAATAATGTTTAAAAATTATTATTTTTTAACTAATATAAAATAAAGGACTCAAATAAAATGACACAAAAAATTAAAAAACTCATAAAGGTAGGTTTGACTTCACTTTTAGGAGTAGGATTATTATCAGTTATTATCGCATCTTCTGTAATTATGTCTGGAGGTAACACTTCTAATTTATTTGCTGAGATAGTTGTTTCAGATAACACTTCTGTTCTTGCTGATAAATCATTTAGTGAAACTACTTTTAATGGTTATAGAGATTTCTTAAAAGACAGAGGTGATGAATTAAAAGACCCAGTTCAAGACTATAGAGAAGGTTTTGGATTATGAAGAAGACCTGGAATTAATAATACTGAAAGAGAAACTACATTTAAAGGAATATTTGATAATGGTAAAAATTTAATTATTGCTCCTGGTTTTAATCATGCACAAGCTATAGAAAATGTTGCTCAAGATAAAACATTTTCTGACAAAGGTTTCTTACTTTTAGATTCTGGTATAAATAATCCTGTTGGAAATGTTTCGACTGTAGAATTTAGAATGGAACAAGCTGGTTTTCAAAGTGGAGTAGCTGCCTCAGAATTTTTAAGTGTTAATGAAGATATATTTGGGAAAGATGGTTCTTTAAAAATTGGAGGTTTTGTTGGTCTTGCATTTCCTTCAACTCTAGATTTCCTTATTGGTTATCAAAAAGGTATGGTCGCATGAAATCAAGCAAATCCTTCAAAAAACAAAATTGAGTGAGTTAATCTTGGAGATAATGTGGGTGCTTATACTTCAGGTAGTTTTGGTATTGGAGATGGTAGACAAATTTCACAAACACTGATAACTAGAGGTGCTGATGTAATTATGCCTGTTGCAGGTTCTCAAACTCTAGACACAATCAC
>JBOFGT010000053.1:0-2102 GCA_051649265.1 Mycoplasmoidaceae bacterium | reverse complement strand
TAAATGTTACTATTAATTCAGGTCCAATAATTTTTTCACCAGCTTTAATTTCAGTTTTAGTATTAAAAGTTACACTTTTAATAACATCATTTCCTAAATATGGTTTATTATTAGAATCAGTGAAATTTAAATTGTCCTTTTTTAATTTTAATTGATCATCTTTTAAGATTACACCAATTTCTCATGTTTTTACAAGAGCTTATTGAGCACCAAAATTATCTAGTGCTTGCATTTCGCCTTTAAGCGCTTCTGTAATAATAGTTTCAGTTTCTTTTAAAAAAGATGGCTTAACTTTTAATGAAACGTCACTTGTAGTTTCTTATGAAGAAGCAGAACAACTAACAATTGGTAATGTAATAGCTAAAGCTGATCCAGCTATTAAAGTTCCTAATAAACTTATTTTAATTTTTTTATTCATATTTGTTACTTATATACAAGTTCTATATAATTAAAATATATATTTTTTTTAAATAATCTCTTTATTTTTAATAATTAACTTCTGATTAAATATTTTTAAATAAAAAATTTAAAATTATTTAAATGGATTTTTAGCAACAGTTTTGTTGTTTATAAAGAAGCAATTTTAATTGTAAAATTACTTTATTTTTTATATACTTAATTAAGTTAAATTATTAATTCAGGACTAGTAATTTCTTGGTAGCAGCTTGAGGAAATGTTATTCTTTTGTAATTTTTAAACTTTAATAGTAGTAAAACTTTATGTACTGTTTAAATTTCAATAAGTTCTAGATAATTCATAATTATTTTTATTTAATTAATTCTTAATAAACCTCATCTTTTTTTCATAATTTAGCAAGCGTCTTTTAAGTTTCATAATCATCTTCTCCTTGCATTTTTTATTCTAGATATGTATTTATAGAAGTTTTATTAGCTACTAATTTTCATTAGTTAAAACAAAAACAACATACACTGTTTCTTCACTATAACTAGAACAACTAACAATTGGTAAGTCAATATCTAAAGCTGAACCAGCAATTAAAGTCTCTAATAGACTTAATTTAATTAATTTTAATTTATATTTTTTTAGAAAATAAAAAAAGTGCATATGCACTTTTTTGTAAAATAAATTTTTAAACTAAAAAATTATTTTGTAAATATAGGAGTTGGAGCTTTAGCTAATGAAGTACCTAAAGATCCAACTTGAATTTCAATCTTAACTTCGCCTTTTACAGTATATCCATCTTTAAGGTGAATATGTATTATAGGAGAAGTAATATTTTCACCTTCAGTTTCAGGTACAATAGTTTCAGATTCATAAGTTGCTTTTAAAACAGCTGTTTTGCCATCAACTTCTTTACCATCAGCATCAGTAAATTTTAAGGCATTTTGAATTAACTCTAATTGGCCATCTCCTTGTACTTCGCCTTTAACTGGTCATTTATCAGCAAATTCTTTTTGATCTTCTCAAGTTTTACTAGTTACTTGCATTTTATCATGTAAATCATTAGTAATAGCATCTGTAGCATCTTTTAAAACAGCATCTGTAACAGTTAATTCAACAACTT
Organism: Mycoplasmoidaceae bacterium; assembly: GCA_051649265.1. Lineage (GTDB taxonomy): Bacteria > Bacillota_I > Bacilli_A > Mycoplasmatales > Mycoplasmoidaceae > CAMREV01. Next base: position 577 of record JBOFGT010000053.1, on the reverse strand, counting down.
TAACTTCTTCAGTAGAACCAGAACAGCTAACCATTGGTAAAGTAATAGCTAAAGCAGAACCAGCAATTAAAGTTCCTAATAAACTTAATTTGATTTTTTTATTCATATTTTTTTCCTTATTAATATAATATATATATATTATATATTAGCAACATTACTAATATACTATTCAATTATACCAAATAATTTATATATATTAAACATTATTTAGTAATTATTTATTTTTAAAATAAAACATTTAAAAATATTTTTAATTTTGAATCTAATAATTTTTATAATATATTTACTTTTTAAGATAAAAATAAAAGATTAATTAAGCAATTAAATTTATTTGCTTTCAATAAATTTAATTATTGTTTTATAGTAAAGCTCTTCATTTTCCGCAAATAGTCCATGGCCAACATTATCCATTTTAACAACAGTCAGGTTTTTTATTCTGTGCTTTAAGTGAATGGCAGAATTATTAGCATCAACTAATTTATCTTTTGTTCCAACTATTAATAAAGCAGGAATATCAATAGAAGCATAAGCTTTTTCAATTTCTAAAAATAAAGATGGCTTCATTAATTCTCATTGA
>JBOFGT010000052.1:0-7715 GCA_051649265.1 Mycoplasmoidaceae bacterium | reverse complement strand
TTCATAAGATAGAAACCCAAATTTGGTAGGGGAACTTTTTTAGGATAAATGAATCTATAAAATCGATGGTAACATAGATAAATAATCAACGCTTCTCTGAAGTACAAAATATGGCTTATATTTACTAACCAATATTTTAAAGAATACAAAAGTTTTTTATTTTTTAAAATATTAGCACTTTCAATAGTTATGTGATAATATTATATAAATGAATATTTTTTAAGGAGTAATATATGGCAGACTACTATGAAATATTAGGTGTTTCAAGAAGTGCTTCTGAAAGTGAAATAAAAAATGCTTTTAGAAAAAAGGCAATGCAATTCCATCCTGATAAAAACAAAGAACCAGATGCAGAAGAAAAATTTAAAGAAATAAATAAGGCATATGAAGTTCTTTCTGATAAAAACAAAAGAGCCAGATATGATCAATTTGGGGATATATCAGATAATCAAAGTGGTGGATTTGGTGGATTTCGCGGATTTGAAGGATTCGAAGGATTTGGAGATTTTTCTAATGGTAGCTTTGGAGGATTCACTGAAAACTTTGGCGATATATTTGGCGATATATTTGGTAATTTTGGAGACATTTTTGGTGGTGGTAGAAAATCAAATTTCAAAAATGAATCAGGATTAGATATTGTTAAAAACATTAAAATAAGTCTTGTTGAATCAATTGTTGGTGTAACAAAAGAATTTGAATATGATATTTCAATAAACTGTGATAAATGTGATGGATCAGGTGCTTCTAATGAAAGAGATTCAATTATAAATTGTAATACTTGTAATGGTACTGGTGTAACAATTATACAAAAGAAAACATTATTGGGAGTTATGCAATTTCAAAATACTTGTTCAGATTGTAAAGGAACGGGTGAAAGAATTGTAAAAAAATGTGATAAATGTCATGGTAAAAAACAAATTATAAAAAAGACAAAAGTGTCTATTGATATTACTCCTGGAATTTACAATGGACAAACTATGGTTGTTGAAAACAAGGGTAATCAGAACAAGTCTGGTAGAGGAAAATTATATTTAAATATATCTGTTGAAAAAAGTGATATTTTTCATAGAGAAGGTAATGATATTTTTGTTCAATTATTTGTAGATCCAATCACTGCAATAACTGGAGGAATGGTTAAAGTTCCAACACCTTATGGAATTGAAGAAATTAAATTAAAGCCTTCAACACACAATGGAAAAGAAATTACTATATCAGGTAAGGGAATTAAACATGGCGGCTTATTCAAAAGCAAAGGTGATTTAATTGCAATAGTAAATTATACAAAACCAAAAAATTATTCTGCTAAAGAAATTTCTCAATTAATGAATTTTGTAAATAATAATAATGAAGAATTAGAAAGACAATTAAAAAAAGCTAGAGAGGAGATAAATTTTGCAAAGAAATAAAAATAATAATAACATTAACAATAACAATAATAATAATAATCCTAAAAAAAATGAAGTTAATAATAATGATGAACTAAAAAAGGAGAATGAGAATTTAAAAAAAGAATTATTAGAAAAAAATTCTAAAATAAATGAGCTTGAAAATAATATAGATTCAATTAACTCAAAATATAAAAATGATCTCATTACTAAATCTAAAGAAGCTCAAGAAAAAATAAATGAAAAAATAAATGAATACAAAAATAAAATAGATTTTGAAGTAACACAAATTAAAAAATTTGCAATAAAAAATAATGCTGTAGAATTAATTAATATAATAAATCAATTCTCAACAGTAGTAAATAGTGAAATTGAAAATGAACAAGTTAAAAATTATGTAAGTGGATTTAAAATGTTTATTGGAATGTTTGAAAACTTATTAAGTTCAATGAATATAAATAAATTATCAGCAAGAGAAAATGATAAGTTTGATGAAAACACTATGGAAGCAGTAGATATATATATAGATAAAAACAAAGAAGAAAATACAATATACAAAGTAATTAAAGATGGTTATAAATTACATGATCAAATACTTATTTATTCACAGGTTGTTGTTTATAAAAAAAAATAAAAATATTGATTCAATATTTTTATTTTTTTTTACTCATAGGAGTATAATTCAAATAAGTTATTTTGAAGTAACCTACTATAAGGATAGAACATGTTAAATAAAAATAAATTTTTCAATAGATTTTTCTTTATTTCTTTATTTGGATTTATTTTTTTGACTACAACTATTATTTCAATTACATTAAATAATTGATCTTACTTGAATGGTTTTTTATTATGTTTCCCTTTTAGTTTAATGAATTTTTTTTTATTGGATTTAATTTTTAAAAATAAAAAAGAAAATAAAGTTAATATTAAACATTATTTTATAGTGATTTTAGTGCTTAAAAATTTATTGATTTTTATTCCTATATTAATTTTAATGGGTTTATCAATGTCATATAATATTGCTAAAATATTCAATATCTGAATTATTTTGTTAGTATTATTAATTGTGCCATTTTCTAACTTAATTTTCAAAACTATTTTTACTATAAAAGAAAGCAAAAGAGTTAATTATGCCTAGAGAAATTAATTGAGTTAATTTATGAACTCCAAATCTTTTAAGATTATTAGGTGTTTTAGTTGTTTTTTTAATAATATTAGGATCAGTTTTATATTACAATTCCTCTATTAAAAGAACAAAACATGATGAGGCACCAAGAGGATTTGCATTTTTAATATTTAATTTAATTAATTATTTTAGAAATTTGACAAGAGATATTCTTGGTCAAGATCTTGAAAAATTGGCACCTATTTTTTTAACTTTCTTTAGTTATATATCACTATCAAATATGATAGGTATGGTTGGATTAGAAAATCCAACATCATCTGTAGTTGTTTGTTTAACACTAGGATTGTTTTCTTTTGTTGGCATATTTGTAATGGGGTTTAGATATCAAAGGTTTTCTTTCTTATATAAATTTACATTTAATGTTGAAATAAAATCAAATAATAAAAAAATTAAAATACCATTAATGGTTAATCCAATTGAGATAATAGGATCAGTAACGCCTCTTATATCACTGTCCTTTAGACTTTGAGGAAATATATTTGCTGGAGTATTAATTATATCTTTAATATATAATTTACCATATGCTATTATGATTAATGATTTGGGTCAATTGTTTCCAGAGGGATCACCTGGTGGAATAATGACACCAGATAGGTGGAGTTTAGGGCCAATAACTTTGATAAGTTCAATATTTGTACCACCACTCCATGCTTTTTTGGATATTGGTATAGGACTAATTCAAGCTTTAGTTTTTATATTATTAACTATGGTATATTGAGTTTTAAATAAAGAGCATGAATAAAAAATAGGAGAAAAAAAATGAATGATACTTTAATAATGGCTTTTGAAAATGTTTCAAATTCAATAAGTGATAAAGGTGCTGCTTATATTGGAGCTGGTATAGCAATGTTTGGAGCTTTAGGAGTAGGTGCTGGTCAAGGTTATGCTGCAGGTAAAGCTGCTGAAGCTGTTGCTAGAAATCCAGAAGCTGAATCGAAAATAAGAACAATGTTAATTGTTGGATTAGGGATTGCTGAATCAGCAGCTATCTATGCTTTAATTATTTCTATTTTATTAATATTTGTTGCATAAGAGGATAATTTATGTCAATTTCAATTTATAATTTAGTAGAATCAGCTTTACAAATAGATGTATGAGTTTTAATTGCACACATATTAGCTGTTACAATCCTTTTGTTTGTAATTAGTTTTTTTGCTTGAAAACCAACAAAAAAATATATTGCTGAAAGAAAAAAAAAAATGCAAGAAGAAATTAAAAAAATTGCTGAAAACAAAAAGATTGCTGAAAATAATATTATTGAATCAAAAGAATTAAAGATGAAAAGTATCGATGAGGCAAGTAAGATTATTGAGCTTGCAGAAATTGATGCATATTCAATAAAAGAGAAAATAAAAAAAGAAGCAACTATTGATGCTAATCATATTAAAGATATGGCAAATGAAGACATCTTAAAGAAAGAAAAGGAATTAAGAACCAATATTGAAGATGAAGTATCTAATTTAGCAATTGAATTAGCAGAATCATTGATAAAAAAAAATATTGATAAAAAAGCAAATCAAAAATTAATTGACTCTCTTCTTGAAGATATAAAGAAAATATAAAATGAAAGAAAATAAATCATACTCAACTGCTTTATATCAAATGTATAAAGAATCAAAAAATATAAATAATTTTTATAATGATATTCAAGCATTATATTTTTCAATAAATTGCAATAAAAAAATAATTCGAATTCTTTCATCTAAAATGCTTTCTAAAAGTCAACGAAAAGATATTATTAAAAATATTTTTGATAAAAAGATAGATCAATCAATTGTTTATTTTTTATATGTATTAGTAGACAATGAATTTTTTAAAAATATAATATATACTTTAAAATTTGCTTTAAAGGAAATTGATAATGATAGAAATCAGTCATTTGTAAAAATTGACACAGCATTTGATTTAGATAAAAAAACAGTTGACTTAATTGTAGAAACTTTAAAGAAAAAATTAAAAAAAGAAATAGACTATGCTATTATCGTTAATTCCAATTTAATAGGGGGAATTCGAATAAGAATTGATGATAAAGAAATTGATGGAACAATTGAAGGTAAGCTAAAAAATATAAAGAAAGATATTAATTTTAAAAATTAGGTAAAAAATATGAGTGTAAATGTTGATAGATTTTCTTTGGTAATTAAAAATCAAATTAAAAAATATAGCCAGCCCGCTTTATTAACTGAGTATGGAAAAGTAGTTTCAGTTGGTGATGGTATTGTTGAAGTTGCAGGACTAAGTAATGTTGTCTTAAATGAAATTGTGAGTTTTGAAAATGGTTCATATGGAATGGCATTAAATTTAGAGTCAGATATTGTTGGTGTTATTACATTGGGAAATTACTTTGATATCAAAGAAGATAGTATTGTAAAAAGAACTGGCAAAGTAATGGAAGTTCCTGTTGGAGATGAATTATTAGGTAGAGTTGTTGATCCACTTGGTAATCCAATAGATCAAAAAGGAAAAATCAAAACAAAAAAAAGCTATCCAATAGAAAGAATTGCTTCAGGAGTAATGACACGTGAAAGCGTTAAAGAACCACTTGAAACAGGTATTTTAGCTATTGACTCAATGTTTCCAATTGGTAAGGGTCAAAGGGAATTAATTATTGGAGATAGACAAACTGGAAAAACAACAATTGCAGTTGATACAATTATTAACCAAAAAGGCAAAAATGTTAAGTGTGTTTATGTAGCAATTGGACAAAAAAATTCTACAATTTCTTTGATAGAAAAGACATTAGACAAAGAAGGAGCAATGGATTATACAACAATTATTTCATCTTCTGCTTCTGATACGCCATCATTAAAATATATTGCTCCATTCTCTGGAATTGCTATTGCTGAATATTGACTTGAAAAAGGTGAAGATGTTCTAATAGTTTATGATGATTTAACAAAGCATGCAATTGCATATAGAACTCTATCACTTTTATTAAGAAGGCCACCTGGAAGAGAAGCTTATCCTGGTGATGTATTTTATTTGCATTCTAGATTATTAGAAAGATCTGTAAAACTAAATAAAAAACATGGTGGTGGTTCAATTACTGCATTACCAATTATAGAAACACAATTAGGAGATATTTCTGCATACATTCCTACAAATGTTATTTCAATTACTGATGGACAGTTATTTTTAATGACTAATATATTTAATTCAGGTCAAAGACCTGCTATTGATGCTGGCTCCAGTGTCTCAAGAGTTGGTTCTTCAGCTCAAACTGATTTAATAAAAAAAGTTGCAGGAAATTTAAAAATCGATTTAGCACAATATAGAGAATTAGAAGCTTTTTCTCAATTTGGGTCTGACTTAGATAATGAAACTAAAAAAGTTTTGAATCATGGTAAAAAAGTGATGGAAATTATCAAACAAGCTCAATCTTCTCCTTACTCTCAATTAGAAGAAGCAATCTTGCTTTTTATTGTTAAAAATAAATTAATTAAATGAGTTCCTTTAGAAAATATTACTGACTTTAAAAAAGCTTTATTATTAAATTTAAAAGGGAAAAAATGTTTTACTAACTTAGAATCTAAAATGAAATTTACTCCTGAAATTGAAAATGAAATTAAAAAAGAAGTAAAGAGTTTTATAAAAGATTATGTATTGAAAATACATAATTATGATCAAGAACAAATTGCTTTATTAGATGAGGAGTAATTATGTCTTCAATAATGAAAATAAAGAAAAAAATTAATTCAATAGAAACAACAGAGAAGTTAACTAGAACAATGAAATTAGTTGCTACTGCAAATTTAAAAAAAAGTCAATTTTTTTTTGATAGTATAAAAGAATTCAATAAAGAATTTTATATACTTTATGGATTATTAAATAATGAAATAGAAAATAAAAAAAAAATAATTCCTAAAGAAGAAAAAGTTTTATGAATTGTTTTTACATCAACAATGGGATTGTGCGGTGGATATAATATTAATTTGATAAAAAAATTAGAAGCAAATATAAATTTAAAAGATGATAAAATTCTTCTTTTTGGTAAAAAAGGTTTTACTTTATTAAAAAATAAGGGACTAGAAACCAAAATAAAATATTTCATTAATGCAAGTAATAAAGATGTAACATATGATTTTTGTTCTTTACTTTCAAAAAAGATAATAGAAGACATTAATTTAAAAGAATTTACCACTATAAAAATAATTTACAATAAATTCATTAACTCTCTTGAATTTGAACCATACATACTTAACCTTCATCCATTGGATGAAAATATATTTAAAAATGAATCAAAATATAAAATAAATGGATACATTTCATTTGAGTCTTCTCCTGAAGAAATATTGGATAAAATAAAAATACAATTTTTTAGTGTTGTATTATTTGGATGTCTTGTAGAAACAAATGTTTCTGAAAATTCTTCAAGAAGAAATGCAATGGAAACAGCAACAAATAATGCTAAAGACATAAAAGAAAATTATTTTATTGAATATAATAGTAAAAGACAATCAAAAATAACACAAGAAATAAATGAAATTATAGGAGGGTTCAATGCAAGCAAGTAATAAAAAAGTGATTTTAAAAACTAAAAAAAATAATGCTAAAAAAATATATAAAAAAGAAATTACAAATACTAAAACTACAAATAAAAAAATTAAGCTTAATGTTGGTTATATTTACCAAGTTTTTGGTCCTGTAGTTGATGTCAAGTTTGAAAATTCAATATTACCAAATATTAATAATGCATTATATGTTAAAAATGGTGATGAAAATATAGTTTTGGAAGTCTCACAAATAATTGGTGATGATGTTGTTAGATGTATTGCAATGCAATCAACAAATGGTTTAGCAAGAAATACTCTTGTAATAGATTCAGGAGATTCAATCAAAGCTCCTGTTGGAAAAGAAGTTCTTGGAAGAATGTTTAATGTAATCGGTGAAGCAATTGACGAAAAACCATTTACATGCAAAACTTATAAATCTATTCATAGATCTGCACCAACTTTTTCTGAACAATCAAATAGTGTCGATGTTCTAGAAACTGGAATAAAAGTAATTGATTTGTTAATACCTTATTTGAAAGGTGGAAAAATTGGTTTATTTGGTGGTGCTGGTGTTGGTAAAACGGTTCTTGTGCAAGAGTTAATTCAAAATATTGCTACTGGTCATGGTGGTTTATCTATATTTGCTGGTGT
>JBOFGT010000051.1:0-2188 GCA_051649265.1 Mycoplasmoidaceae bacterium | reverse complement strand
AAGATTCGTTTTTAGAAAAGTTTTCTACTTCAGATTCTCTTCCTCTTCTAAAAATTCTATCTTTAAAATCTTCTCATTTTAAATCTAAAATTATATAAAGTTTAGGAACACCAACAGAATAAATTAATTCCTTTACTTTATCATGTCACATGCTATCATAGAAACCAAACATAATTGGATCTGAAGTCATGTTTTGATGAGCAAATAATCTATCTTCAAATATTGTTCTATCAAATACAGTTAAATTATTAGTTTTGATACCATTTTTATAATTATCAAATCTCGAACAAAAGAAATATACTTGAAATGCTATTGCAGATGTTTTATCTCCTTCATATAGCTTTTTAAGTAACAAGTTTTGTAATTCATCTTTTTCATTAAGTTCAAATACAATATCTGCATCAATTTCTTTAGCTAATGCCCTAGAAAGAGTAGACTTACCAGCGCCTATCATTCCACCAACAGCATAGCTATTAGATAATTTTATTTTCTGAAATTGATTCTTTAACATTGTCTCTCATTTATATATTTAAAATATGTGTTTAAATATTATAAATAAAAATTAATAATAATTTTAATTAAATTAAATAAATTGGTTTAATTGTAATGTATATTTAAGTTTTTTGCTAAATGTATAATAATTTTATAAAATTAAATATTTATTAAACCATTTGCATCTGTTGTTAAAAAAGCATTATCCTAACACCACAATGTAATATTGAAAGAGTTATTGAAAATGCATTTTTTAGTAAAGTTTATAGAAAAACTAATTTAATTGTTTTTTAATATTTTTAATTGTTGGCAATAAAAAATATAAAAATATACAAAAAATAAAATCATTATTTTTTTAATTACTTTCTTATTTATCTACAGGAGTGTGATGATAATCAGCGCTGGCAATTGTTCAACTGTCACTATACAAACTATAAAAGCCGTTCTTAAAGTTTAATCTTATATTTGGAATATAAACTTGGTAATATAGATTACCATAAACATCTTCTTTTTTAAGTCATCTAGCTTCTGAAGCTAAAACAATGCTTTCTATAACAATTTCACCTAAATAAAGTTTTCTTTCATAACCATAAAAAGCAATACTATCTATTATTGATTTTTCAAGATAAAATGGAAGTCTCATATCTTGTTTTCAGCTATCAACTTCTTTTTCTAATTCACTTCCTATTAATTGTGTTCTTTGAACTATAAAATCTCATAACATTTGACTTGCTTTATTATCTTCTCAATTTTTCACCGCATCAAGTAGAATAACAGAATTTGAAGAACTACCAGAATCATTAGAATCATCAGAATCATTAGAACTATTATTACTACAACTTACGATTGGTAATGCAGTACCTATTATTGTTGTTGCTAATAATGTTCCTAGTAAACTTAATTTAATTTTTTTATTTCTCATTTTTATTCCTTTTTATTTATTACTTTTTTAATTTTGATTTAAGATTACATATAAATGATAATGCACAAAAATCCTATAATATATTTATACCACATTAAAATGGCAAGAAACTTATGACAAAAACAAAGGTTTTATGTTTTTAAAATAAATCCATTATCAATAAAATTTTATTTTTTTATTTTTCTGAAATTGTCAATTATTAAATTTCTGAACTAAAACTTCTAATTGATAATGCGCTAGCTAATAATAAAGTTTATAGAATAACTGATTTAGTTAGCTTTTTCATATTATCTAATTCTTTTTTATTAAAGATTTTTATATTAATAAAATAAGCTATTTATTATTTGTTAAATTTTATTCTTATATTTGAATAATAATAAAATTATTAAACTAATTTATAAGAAAGGAAAGAAACATGTAAAGCTTCTGGATGTGGTGGAATGAATGTTTCTCCTATTCTGATTATTAAATCCTTCTCTATATTGTCATCTATATAACGATCTTTAACATTAATTTTTATATCAGGACCATACATAAGTACGTAAATTTCGCCATTAGAAAATGGAATTTGTTGAAGAATTGTTTCAGAATCAAAAATTATATTATCAATAACTGAAGAACCTGAATGTTGTTTGCCTTTATCATCTATAAATGATAAATTATTTATAACTGCTCTTGATTGTTTTCTAGATAAATTCTTACCTTTTTTTCATTCTTCTGCTACAACTCTTCTTTGAGAATTAAAATGAGGATGAAGATCTCCCAATGTATTTT
>JBOFGT010000050.1:0-6676 GCA_051649265.1 Mycoplasmoidaceae bacterium | reverse complement strand
CTTATTAAGTCTTTTAATTTCAGATAAAGCATCTTCTAATGTATCAAATGTTTTCATATTTCCTCCATTAATACAACTTGATTATACAACATATTAAAATTGTATATACAATTATATTTATTTTTTTAATTAATTTTTTTAGGGAATAAAACTATTGAGTTAATTTTCATTGAATAGTTAAGATTTTTTGACAAGATAGTTACGTTTGACAACATTGTCCCAAATGGGTTTTGAACCACTGATTGACTTAAACTCTTTCACTCTCCCATTTTTAAACTTACTTCTATTGTCTTATTAATAGGAATTCGCTTTAAAGTAACTATGCTATTTTTAAAAGCACTTTCAACTCCTCCGACATTATGCGTCATTTCTAAGACGTATGGTCCAGCAAAATCTACTATTTTGTGTGCTTCAGGGTTTTGTTTTCTACACCTAACAATAAGTCTTTTATCTTCTTTTATTCTTACTTTAATATCTAATTTTCTAAAGTCAAAAGTTTGCTCTATTTCATCTCCATTTTGATCTACATAAGCATAAATCTCATATGACCTAATAGTATCATTACATCTGAATTGAATGTCTATTGAAACATATTCAACTTCCGTTAAACTATTAAATTGTCTTTTAGTTGAAGTTCCCTTTATTATTGGAGAGTTATTTAAAAAGTAATTAGACCCAGTATATGTAATTAAAGAAAATGTTGCTTTTAATTTATATTCAACACCAAATATCTTTCCTTCTCTTCTTTCTATTTTTTCATCTGGTCGTATAGGGAAAGCAACAATCTCTTTATCAAAACTAAAAGTTTCTTCATCAAAATCATTAGAACAAATCACAGGGGAAGTATCAAGACCAGGTGGTGGTGGTAATACTAACTCAGGTCATTTTACTCTATCACCACTTGTATTAAATTCTTCGTAATAGTTGAACTTCATAGTAGTTCCTCATAGTCTTAAATCACCAACCGCTTTTGAAACCGTCCTAAATAGTGATTGATAAACAGGAATATCTTTTCCACCTATTTCATTAAAAGCAACAATTTTAGCATCAGCAATAGAAACTATGTGAGTAGTAATAGCATCAACAATAAATTTAGTTCCTATTAAAGGTTCAACCGTAGTAGTAGTTGGTGGGTTTCATTCAAATTTGCTACCATCGGGTCATATTAAAGTTCCGTCTTCAAAATGTTTTTGTCCGATGTATTTAGTGTTTCAAATTCCACCACCACCTCTACCAGCAGGTGCTCCATCTCTAACTTGTGAAGTATCTTTAATAAGATTAGTCAAAGAAAATCTATGAGAAGTTAAAACATTAGTTCCAATAGGTAACATCTTTTTACCAGTTTCATCAACAAATGTTTCTGCGGGAACGGGACCACTACTATCAACAGCACTAACCGCACTTAAATAAGAAAAGCAAGGGAACCTTATATTTATTGGTTGTTGTGGTGCTTGTTGGAATGTAGTAGTTCAACCAATTTCTAAACCACCAATAAGAATATCAACTAAACCACCAACGACACCAAGAACATCTGTAAGTTTTCATTTCTTAGTTTCTTGAAAGTCAAAATTAAACACATCACTAGAAAAGTTAACATAAGAGTTAAAGTTTAAAAACATAGTATAGTTGTAATTCGCTCAACCATTAGAGTTAGCAGTAACACTTTTAATACCATTAACACCTGTGAAATTATATGGTTGTTTCATTTTAAAAAAACTATCGTTGTTTCAATTTTCTCTTACATAAGTATTAGTTCCTAATTCGGTTGACCCGTCCCAATCGCTAGGTGGAGTGATATTATCTGCTTTATTACTTGCTAAAACATCTGATTGTAGCATTATAAACCCACAAAGAACTTCTTTTGGTTCAAGAGTATTGTAACCACCAAGAGCAGCGTTTACACTAGGAGCATTTTTATAACTAGCATAAATTGCTTGAACGCTTGGAATAGCATTTTCATAAATAAAACTATTTGTATTTGGTTTGTTAAAAAAAATTCCACTGCTAACTGGGAAAAGTTCTCTATGTAAAAATAACTTATAAGGTTTATCTAAAACACGATTACCATTATCATCAGTGTAACCAATTTCTCTACCAGTAATAGCATAACTACTATCAGCAGCAGCACACATATAATCAAATTGAATTGAAGTTACACCAAAATCTCTTGTATATTCTGAATTAATAGAAGTAACAAGTGTAGCAACACCTTCTTCTTCAATAGTTTCTTCTTTTGGGTAAGCATAACCCTCTCCAATTGCTCCAAATTGGAAAAAATCTAGTATGTTCTTACCACTTTCCGCATATTTAAGTCCAATATTAGTAAAACTTATAACAACATTCTCTATTCTTTCTAATTCTTCATTTCAATTAGGTGAAACACGTGAAATTTCCAAAAGTTGATGACTTTGTGATCTTTTGTCTAAAATAATATAAACATAGTCAGTAATATCAACATCTTCTGGTATTCAATCATAAGAAATCAATTCAACGCTTTTATCTAATACTTGAATAGTATACTCATTGTTTAAAAAAGTAATGTTTTCGCTTTTGTTTTCAACTTCAAAACTTGAATTGTTGTATAAGTCATAGTATTTACCTACTTTAAATTCTTTAACTAATTGGTCGTCTTCATTAACAGTAACAAAAGTAGAACCTTCCCAAACAATAGTAACAGGTTCTTTAGAAGTGTAAATATTCACTACTTGTGAAAATGACGCAGGGTCAGTAATTAATCTTTGTTCCCCTTGAGGTGTAAGTCTTAAAATACCACTACATTTTCTAAACTTATAAATTCTAATTGGTTGTCCCAAACTAACAGCGTGGTCTTCACCATAACTTCCAAGTAAAGATTTAGCACTTTCCTTACCTATATTACTATTAAATCTACCCATTTTTAAATTTACCTTTTGGTTTTCCACCTATTTGTTTCTTATTGTTAGGGTTACCATTCATTGGAGGTTTACTTGCTTCCATCATTTCCATTTCTTTTTCTTCTTGTTCTGCTTGTTCTTTTTCAATATCTTCCATTAGTTCTTTAAGTTGAGAAGGTGTTAAGTCCTTATTTGCTTTTTGAATAGCAAGTTTTTTAGAGATTAAACCATTTTCAAGCATTAAACTTAATTTTTCAATAGAGTATGCTTCTTCATTAACAATATTAGAAATAATCTTGTAGTCTCATTGACCTTCAAATTCTTTGTAAGCATCAATCTTACCAAATCAAGCATCAATGATATTATTAAAAATTTCTGTGTGTTGCTCTTGCCTCAATAATATTGCTTCTTTAATAGTTTCACAAGTTCTTCTATTATCACTTTGAATTTCCGTAGTTGAAGCATATTGACTAGACCCACTAAGAGATTGAATAGATCAATCAAAACCAGCACCATTAAAAAATATTTCAAGAAGAGAACCTAAACCCCTTGTATTTTTCTCCATATCAAAAGTAGATTGTATTTTGTCTACATTAGAATGTAAACCACCAGTAGCAAGCATCATAACATAACTATCTTCAAGAATTGAACGCTTTTTATTTTGTTCTTCATATATAGATTGTGCTAATTGACTATTAACACCATTATAGTTAAAAGACGCTTCACCGTGATTTCTTTGTCACATCTCCGCACCACTTTCAAAAGTACCAACTCACTTAGTTCCATTTTTCTTTTGTTCTTCTTTAATTCATACTAAATAAGAGTTAATTGTTTCACGTAAGTACATAACAGGGTAAGCATCTGGTTGTAAATAGTCATTTTGATCATTAAAGTCAATAGCATTTTTATTGTAAATTTCTCTTAATGAAGGGTGACCGTAATTATGAACCCTTGTGTGTTTCACCATATAGGGGTTTAAAAAAGCAGGAGTTGAAATCATAAAATTATCTAACGGTAGTCCATTTTGCGGAACCGCAGTATCTCACGGAAGATTTTGAGTTTCATTAGGTGTTCTACATTGATAAACCAATTGTCTAAGTCCATTACGAGTAGTTGTAGTTTGAAGAAGACAAGTACCAGCATATTCTTTTTGTTGGAATGCTCTAAGTGTTTGATTTTTTGGGTTATTTGGAACCGCCATCATAAGTTTAACGGTTCTTTCATTATAACCATATTCGCCTTCTTCAAAGATATCTCAAACAAAAAATGCTTTACCATCTTTTGATAAATACCTTTCCATACCTTTAAGAAATTTTTTAAGATTATTATTTTTCTTAATGTTATCAAACAATTCTTTTAGTTTAGGGTTTTCCGTTTCTAAAAAAATGTCTGAGTACATAATATTAATCTTTTGTCTAGCAAGCATTTCAAGAACATCTAGTTCTTCATTACCATTGACATAGTCATAAAAAGATTGGTTTGATTTAACAAATTCTTCAATTCTAGTTCTTCCATTCATACTACAACCTTTCGTCAACTATAACCAAATAAACTATATTGCTTACTTCATCTTTTTTTGTTTCTTTAAGCAAACAACTTTGTTTTTCTTGTATATATATCTTATCACTAAAAGAAAAAATATGACGCTTAATATTTGCTTTATACAAATTATTCCCTAATGGTTTAACACCTGTAATAAATTTATTGTATGGGACTTTAAAACAATCATCTCATACTAAAAAATATCTAATCTTTTCTGTCTTCATAAATTTCACTATAACCTTTACTTAATTTTCATTGGTAACTACCAAGTCCATATTCACAACCACTATTTATTCAATGCGAATATTCGTGGTCTCTATAAAATTTTCCTTCTTCTGTTGGGTTTTCACTTTCAACTTGCGAACAATTTTCTAGTGCTTCAATTAAATCAGGACATTCTGTTCTATCAATTCTCAACAAACCTTTAGAAAGTAAAATGTTTGTAGTAAGCACCCTTTCTTCAATAGGAACACTTTTATCAGCAGGACGCACAGTAATAAGATTTGTTCCTACTCCGTGTTTCCTTAAACGATCACTAAATTGTTTAGCAAACTCAATTGAACTACCTTGATCTATAAAACAAGTGATGTGTCTTCCACTTATTCACTTTTGTCATTCAATAAGAGTTTTAATCATCTTATCAAATTGTTGAACTTGTGTTAATGGAGCACTAATAACATTGTAACTTCCCGGTCTTCCATTATTTCAATGTGTATATTCTTTGTAAACTTGCGCTCCATAAACATCATCAACTTGTAGCAAATGAAGTGTAGTTGGAGACGCATAAGTAGATTTACCTTCACCTCAATCTATACCCACTTGTCATTTACCAGACCTTTTGTCGTGAAACCTAGTTCAATCAATTTCTCTCATTTTTTCAAGAGACGCAGAATATAACGTTCCTTCAAGAACCCCACATAAACCCAAGAATGATATGTTGTACTTGTGAAGGGAAATAGTTTTATAACTTTGGAGTTTAAGAACTTGTTGAAGTGGAACATAAGGGTTAGTCAAGACATTGTTTCTTAAAAATATAGTTTGTTGCTTGTCCCTATATTCACATTGAGTGTATTGGTAACCGTGCTTTTCCATCACATTAGGGTCTTCTGGTAAAAACTCTAAAGTTTCTTGAATATATCAATGGTTTTTCTTTCAAGGGTTAGACGCATACATAGTAACCTTTTGGGTTTGTGGGCCTCCCCTAGTAGTGTCCGAGAATTGATCTACTAAGTCACGATTAAGTTGTGAGCATTCCTCATAGAAAATGAATATATAGTCCGCTTCACTTCAAGTAGTACCCCCAACAGCACCACCATCGTCTAATTTAATCTTATCACTGTTTAAAGTTTCAAAACATATAACATTATCTCCAAATTGAAGTTGGTTTATTGCTCCACCCCTAAAATTCTTGTTAGCACCACTTTCCACCTTATAGTTGTATTTGGTTCAAAAGTCCTTAAAGATTTGTGCTTTCATTTTGTTAATTTGTTTCTCTTTTTTTCTCACAATGTAAAACACACACTTAACACCATAGTTTTGTGAAACCAAAAAGGTTTTCATAATAAAGTCCAATATACTATGAGTTTTTCCACTAAACCTAGACCCAACTGTCATCAGGTTCTTTACTATTAGTTCTTCTTTGTTTATTACTCCTAGTAACATATCATCAAAAAACGCAAATAGTTCATCTACTGTTACATACCCATATCTAGGGTCATCTTTATTTTTTATAATCATAGGGTCCTTTTCAATTTTTGGTAATTCTCAAGTTTTCCAAGAAGTTTTTATTTTTGTGGTGATAAAAAACCTTAATTTTTCCCGTCTTTCTTGTCTTCATTTTGCTTATCAGTCTTACCTTTGGGGTGCTATTTGTCCTTATTTTTTATTTATAATTTTTATGTTTTAGGGTGCTAGCGTCTTCCTTCCCTTGGTGCTAATTCTTTGGGTTGGTGTCTGTTGGTTTGACTATTCTTATGGGTGTCTTATCCCCTTCTTCTCGCTTGTGGGTATCGTGGGAAGTGTGGGAAACGTTGCCCTTTAGTTGTATCGTAATGGGTGTTATATTGCTTGCGGGGGTGTTGTTGTCCTCTGGGAAAATTATACTTTTTTGCTCTTTTATGTGTTTTAAAATATCTTGGGAATTCTTCCTTTCTGGTAGGTTTATTATCTGCTCTGCTGCTCTTTCTCTCAAATCATCATATATTATATTTAATGTTTTTATATATTTCTTATATGTAATATTATCAATATTATTAATATAT
>JBOFGT010000049.1:0-11359 GCA_051649265.1 Mycoplasmoidaceae bacterium | reverse complement strand
TGATAGAGTCAAAGTCTATTGCCTTACCGCTTGGCTACAGCCCAATATATGGTGGGTAGTGACGGATTCGAACCGCCGAACTCAGAGAGGGCTGATTTACAGTCAGCAGCGTTTGGCCACTTCGCTAACTACCCATATTTAATCATTGAATAATTAAACATTTCTAATTATATATAACTTTTTATAAAATATAAAGAAATAAATTAAGATATTTTTAATATTTCTACTTTGTATGGCTTATCTATTCCTCTAACTTCAGCTTTAGTTCCAACAGTCTTGTTAAGAATAGCTTTTGCTAAAGGAGATTCATTTGAAATTTTACCTAATAAAGGATCTGACTCAATTGAACCACATATTTCATATGTATAATCTTTATTGTCTGATAAATCCTTAAATTTAACAGTTGAACCAATAGAAACAGTTTTCTTATTACTACTTGATTCTTTAATGATTTCATAATGATTTAAAATTTCTTCAATTTCTTGAATTCTTCATTCAAGTCTTGCTTGTTCATTTTTAGCAGAATCATAATCTGCATTTTCAGATAGATCACCTTGTTCTCTTGCATCTTGAATTTGTTTAATAATTTCAGGTCTTTTAACAGTAATTAAATCTTTAAGTTCTACCTTTAATTTATCTGCACCTTCTTTTGTTAACAATATTTTATTTTGTTCAGTCATAATTGCCTTTAAGAAAAAATTTTTAAAATTTTCATAATATATAAAATTATAACAAAAATAAAAAAATCTTAACATTTTTGTTAAGATTTTTTTTATATGAGAAGTGTTTTTATTATTTTTTATTATGGTTTAATAACGAATAATAAATCACCTTTTTTAACTTTACCACTCTTTGCTTTAATTTCAATTTTTCTACCTTCTAAGGTTTCGTTTAAAGCAATAATTGGTGTGATTGAAGACTTAGCATACTTTTCTAAGCCATTTAAATTAATTTCTGATATCTGAGAATCTTTTTTAAGAGATTGTCCTACTTTAGATTTAATACTAAATATAGAAACATCTTTATTAGAGCTATCTTTTAAATTTATTGAATCGATACCAATATGAACTAATATAGTTGTACCATCTTCTGTTTTAAAAATATAAGCATGTCCTGTATCAAATATTAATTCTAGTTTTCCTTTTTCAAGAACAGATTTAACTTCTTTAGAGCTTGGCTTAATAGCCACACCTTTACCCATTAAATTATCACTAAAAGTTTTATCTGGTACTTTATTCATAGGAATAATTTCACCATCAAAAGGAGAATATACATTTACAACTTCATTTTTAATTTTAGAATTTGAATTATTTTTTAAAGAATTATCTTTATTAATTTTTTTAGCATCATATCCTTTAAAGATTTCATCTTTTAGTTTTGGATTTTTTTCTACATCAGTAATAATAGTGTTAATTTGATTTTTAATTCAATCTGCTCTAGTTCCATAAATAGCATAAACTGCTTTTTTACTTGGTTTAATAACTCCTAGAGCTCCTAAGTCATCTGTTAATCTTTTTTCATTAACATTTTTATCGTCATTAACACTAATTCTTAATTTTGTAATACATGCATCAACAGTTTGAATATTTTCAAAACCACCATAAGCTTGAATGATTCCTAGAATTTCTGGATCATATGAGCTAGATGAATTATTTCCATCTTTACGAGCATTGAAGTCAGCTTTTGTATATAGTTTTGTATTTTCTCCTCTACCTGGTGTTGCAATGTCGAATTTCTTAATTGCTCATAAGAAAAAGAAGAAGTAAATTGGAACATATGCAGAACCAATTAGTAAAGATACTCATGCATTAGATCCAGCTGGAATTTGAACTGCACCATAAATTATTCAGTCAATTATACCACCTGAGAATGTGATTCCAATATGTGGAGCAATTTCAGGGAATAACATACCTCATCACGTCATCAATCCAAATGATAATGCACAGAAGATAGCATGGAATCCTCAGAATAATCATGGAGCTAAGAATAAGAATGTAAATTCAATTGGTTCAGTAATTCCTGTTAAGAAAGCTGTAAGTGATGCTGAAATAACTACTGAAGCAGACATTTTTCTATTTTCTTTAGGAGCTGCCATTACCATAGCTGCTCCAGCTGCTGGAAGACCAAACATCATAAATGGATATTTACCTTGGGTATATTGTCCAATATTTACACCCTGACTTAAAGCAATGTTACCCTCTAATAACCTTGTTAGGTTTTCTTGATATACTGTTGTTGTAACATCTGAAAATTGAATAGTTATTTGATCTGTACTATCAAAAACAAATACAGATTTTCCTGCTAAGTTTGAGTTAACAAATGCTCAAACACCTTGATCTCCACTTACTGTGGAATTAGTTCATAGTTCATTATAATTTTGAACTATATCAAGTCATGTCGCTCTTTCACCACCTGCTGTAACTGACACAAAATTTCCATTAACTATTGCAAGGTCATTAAGATTTAATGTACCTCCAATACTTGTTAATCATAATGGTGTATAGAAAGCGTGGTGTAGTCCAAAAGGAACTAATGATCTTTCAATATATCCAAATATGAATGACTGGAATCCAAACATCCCAGAACCAAGAGCACCACCAATCAATCCAAAGAATGTTCCTACTAATGGTCAAATCATTAGTACTAAAATTGTTATAGGTAAGAATGCAATAAATGTGACTATTGGTATGAATCTTACCCCCGAGAAGAATCCAATAACTGCTGGTAATTGAATGTCTTTAAACTTATTATATAAATAAGCGACAGTAAAACCAACAATGAATCCTCCAAAAGCGCTTGTACTTAGTTGTCTTCATCCAAGGACTGAACCAAATAGTGAAGCATCTAAACCATAATCTGCACTACTAGTTAATCCCCACATATTTGGAGCATAAAATAGTAGATTGTATCCAATTATAGCATTGCCTTCATTAGCATTTACAACAGGAACTATTAATGCTTGTTGAATACCTCCAAATGCAAGGAAGGCGACAATAGCACTTAAACCAGCAGTACCAGCATCCCTGGTAAAAGTTATTGCTATTGCAATCGCAAATAGAACTGGTAAAGCACCAAAAATAGCATCACCTGGTAATTGTAAAAATTGACCAAATAATTTCATAGCTTCGTTGCCATTAGAACCATTTACTATAGCTGCACCAATACCTAAGAATAACCCAGCAATTGGCAGCAAACTAATAGGAAGCATTAATCCTCTTGAAAGTTTACCAATAAATTCTCTAGTATTACCAGAACTTTTACGATTTTTCAAATGAGAAGTAATTTTTTCCTTAAAATTATTTAACTGCATAATTTCCTTTCTTTTTTATAAAATTTATATTTATACACTTTAATATTATCAAAAAATAAAAATAAAACACTTTTTTATTAAATATATATGTTTAAATATTTATATATATAGAATTATATTTTATTTTTTTGTTTATTATTTATTAGATTATTATAATAATAAGGGATAAAAAATGTCTGAATACTCTTGAATTTTCTTTATTGGTTTTGCCTTATTTTTAATTATGGGATTAGTCTCTTCTTATTTTGCTTTTAAATTTAGAAAAACAAAAATTCCCACAAAAGAAGAAATGGATTTTCATAAGAGTATTAAAGGAAAAAATCCTAGCTTTTGATCAACACATAAATTTGCTTATTTATTAATGTTGTCATTAGTTTTCTTACTAATTGCATTTTTAGCTTTGCTTGCAGGATTTGGGGTTTTCCTAGAAGGAAATCCAATTACATAAATTAAAAAAATCCCTTTTAAGGATTTTTTTAATTTATGTAATTCTATTCTTTCTTAGAACTTTCCTTTTTAGAGTTATCTTTTTTGGGATTATCTTTTTTAGATTCATCATTGTTTTTAGCTTGTTTTTTTTCTGCTTGTTTTTGCATAAATTCAAAAGCTTCTTTTTCAACTGCATCTAGTTTTTTATTTAATTCTTCAAATTTGTTCTCTTCTAATAAAGTCTCAATTTCTTTAATTTGTTTCTCTATTTTTTCTTTATCTTTAGCATCTATATTTTTTGCTTCTTCAGAATTTAATTCTTTTCTCATTGAGTGGATAAAAGTTTCTGCTCTATATTTAGTTTCATTATCTTTTTTCTTTTTTTCATCAGCTGCTTTATTATTTTCAGCATCTTTTATCATTTTTTCAATTTCAGAATCTGATAAACCTGTTGAGTCCTTAATAGTAATATGAGACTCCTTATTAGTTTTTTTATCAATTGCTTTAACATTTAGAATTCCATTTGCATCAATATTAAATGTAATTTCTATTTGTGGAATTCCTCTTGGAGCTGGTTCAATACCATCTAATACAAATTTACCTAATGATTTATTATCTGCAACCATTGGTCTTTCACCTTGGACAACGTGAACATCAACTGCTGGTTGATTGTCAGCTGCTGTTGAGAATACTTGAGATTTAGAAATTGGAATAGTTGAGTTTCTAGGAATTAGTGGAGTTGCTACACCACCTAATGTTTCAATACTTAGTGTTAATGGAGTCACATCTAATAATAGAATATCATTTACATCTCCCATTAATACTCCTCCTTGAATTGCAGCACCTTGTGCAACAACTTCATCTGGATTAATATTTTTATCAGGTTTTTTGCCTAACATGCTTACAACTAATTCTTCAACTGCAGTCATTCTAGTAGAACCACCAACAAGTAAAACTTTATCAATTTTATCTTTGTTTAGTTTTGCTTCTTTTAAAGCATCTTCAACAGGTCTTCTAGTTCTTTCTAATAAGTCTTTTGTCAAGTCTTCAAATTTTGCTTTTGTCAATGTCAATTCAACATTAATAGGGCCATCATTACCTTGAGCAATAAATGGTAAACTAATAATTGCTTCTTTAGTACCAGATAATTCTATCTTAGCTTTTTCAGATGCATCTTTAATTCTTTGAACTGCCATTTTATCATTTGATAAGTCTTTACCGTGTTCTTTTTGAACTTGTTCTATTACTCAATCAATAATTTTTTGATCTCAGTCATCACCACCAAGTTTGTTGTCTCCTGATGTAGATAATACCTCAAATGTTCCATCTGCTATTTCAAGAATAGAAACGTCAAAAGTACCACCACCTAAATCATAAACTAAAACTTTTTGCTCATTTTTTGATTTATCTATACCATAAGCTAATGCAGCAGCAGTTGGTTCATTAATGATTCTTTCAACTTCTAATCCTGCAATTTTTCCTGCATTCTTTGTTGCTTGTCTTTGAGCATCATTAAAATATGCTGGAACTGTAATAACAGCCTTTGTAATTTTTTTGCCCAATTTTTCTTCAGCACATTTTTTAATATATGAAAGAATTTGAGCTGAAATTTCTTCCGGTGTATATTTTTTATCACCAATTTCCACTTTTTCTTTTGTACCAATTAGTCTTTTAATTGAGCTAACTGTAAGTTTATTTGTGATTGCTTGTCTTTTTGCAGCATCTCCCACAATTATTTCACTACCCTTATATGCAACTACAGAAGGGATTGTTCTTTTTCCTTCAGGTGTTTCAATAATTTTGGGTTTTCCATTTTCTACTATAGAAACACATGAATTTGTAGTTCCTAGGTCTATACCTATAATTAAATTACTCATAATTTTTTCCTCCTAATATAATTTAACAATATCATTATACAACAAAAATTAGCACTCTCAATAAAAAAGTGCTAATTTTTAAAATTTTATTTTGTTTTTAATTGCTGAAGTTAAGGATTCAGAATCAATATAATCTATTGATGAATTAAATGGTAGACCAGTGGCAAGCCTATAAATTTCAATACTATTGAATAGTTTTTTTATATATGAAGAGATATAAAAAGCAGTAAACTCTCCATTAATTGTCATGTTAGTTGCTATTAATATTTCCTTGATATCTTTTTTTTCAATTATGTCTGTAATTTTTTTTAAACTAATATCAAGATCATCAATATTCTTCTTTTTACTATCAATTTCCATTTTAAGATTAAAATATAAACCATTGTAAATTTCAAGATTATCAATTTTTATTAGATCATTGAAATCAGAGACAATACAAAGCTTTTTATTATATCTATTAGAATCATTGCAAATTTCACAATGAATTTGATTATTTGTCAAGTTATTACAAATTATACAAAAATTAACATTAAATTTTAGATCAACAATTCTTGAAGATAAATCTTTAACAAATTTCTCATCTTGCCTTAAAATAAAATCACAAATTTTTTCTGCCCCTTTTTTAGAAATGCCAGGCAATTTTTTAAAACCTTCTACAAAATATTCAAATTCTTTTGGCTTCACTTATATTAGTCCTTTTGGTATATTTTTAGGCATTAAATTTTCTTTTTTATTATTTACTTCTTTAATAGCTTTGTTTATTGAATCAACAATAACATCTTGAAGAGTATCAATATCATCTTCGTCAACTAAATCTTTGCTTATCTTAATATCTTGAATTTCAAGATTTCCTAAAATTTTTATTTCAACTAAATTATTTTTTGAAGAAATAACAAATTCTTTTTTGTTTAGCTCTTCCGTTTTTTTCTGCATTTCTGCTTGCATCTTTTGAGCTTGCTTCATTAAATTTTGAATGTTCATATTATTTACCTATTTCTTCCCCAAATATTTCTAATGCAATTTCTTTTGTAGAAGCATTTGCTTTAATTTTTAATTTTAATTTTTCAATATTTACATCTTGATAAACTTTATAATTTCTTTTTAATTCTTTTACAGATTCAGAAAAATCTTTAGCTTGTTTTCTTGTAACACCTATAACTTTATATATTGAACCAAATCTATTTTTAATATATAAAATAAATTCTTCATTATCAGAAATTAAGTTTAGATTTATTGAACTTAGTTCATCATCATACATTAAAACAAATCCATTGTTACTTGCAATTAAAATTTTTGAAGCATCAATTATATAGGCCTCCTCTGGGTTTCTTGGAACTGTGCCTCTAATATTGTCAAAAATCAAATTTAGTCTAGTCTTTATTTCATTATCATTATTAAAAGCTATCTCAGAAAATAGTGATACAAGATTTTTATCAAGTTCAGCTAAAATTAAATTTTCTTTTTTAGACGGTTCTTCAAATAATGTGTTATTTTTTTCTTTTTTATCTTCAAATAAATTTTTTGAATTAATAATATTATCTATTTTAACCTCTTTTAGAGAATAAGGTTTTGTATTTACTTGTTTAAGTATGTCTTTTTGAACTTCATTATTTTCTAATTTTCTAGAAGTAACAACATCTTCAAATCTTACATTTGAACATACTAATTCCTCAGTTCCAATATTAGATATTATTTTAGGAGAATTTTTTTGAACTTCATTGTCTATTTTACTATCAATATTTTTTTTTAATAAATTAATATTTTCAACTGTTTTATTTTCCATTTTTATATCCTTATCAATTATTGATTTATTATTTAAATAAGAAACACAATTAAGTAGTACTAATTCGAAAAAGAATTTATCATCAATATTATTTTTAATTTGTATTATCCCATTTTGCAATATTTCTATTAATGATAGCAATTGTTTTTCATTTAATTTAAAATTATCAATATTTTCTTCATTAAGAATTTTAAGATTTTCAAACGATCCACTTTTTATATAAAACAATTTATCTAAAAGTATTTCGATTAATTGAAAACAAAGTTTGTAAAAATTAACACCTTTAGATTCATATTTATTTATTAATAACGAAATATTTAAAATGTCATTACTAATAATTAGTTCAATTAAATTCATTTTACTTTTTATGTCTAATAAACCAAATATTTCTCTTATATCATTTGATTTTATTTCATTATTAGAATAGCTTTGAGTTTGATTTAAAATGCTTAAACAATCTCTTACCGATCCATCTGAAATTGATATTATTTCGTCAATTGCATCTGGTGAAATCTTAATATTTTCTAATTTAATAATATTATGTATGAATTGTTTTAAAACATCCTTACCAATTTTTTCAAAATCAAATCTCTGACATCTTGATAAAATTGTTAATGGAATTTTATTTACTTCAGTAGTTGCAAAAATAAACACAACGTTTTTAGGTGGATCTTCCAAAGTTTTTAATAAAGCATTTCAAGAACTATTTGTTAACATATGAGATTCATCAATTATGTAAACTTTTTTACTAAAAACACTTGGAACAAATTTTGTTGAATCAATTAAATTTCTAATTTCATTTACTCCATTATTTGAAGCAGCATCAAGTTCAATTATGTCCATACAATCACTTGAAGAAAATAATTTACAATTTTTACATACACAGCAAGCATCACCATTTATTTTGTTTGTGCAATTTATAGACTTAGCAAATATTCTTGCAATCGAAGTTTTACCAACTCCTCTTGGACCACTAAAAATATATGCATGTGAAATCATATTATTTATAAGTGAATTTAATAATATTTTTTTAATATAAAATTGGCCAATTATATTACTAAAATTATCTGGTTTATATTTTCTATATAGTGTTTTATTCATAATTACTCAATAATATTATAAAGTTTATTTATTTAAAAAATTATAAAATTATGTTTATTAAAAATAAAAAAAATTATCACTAATCAGTATTTTTAATATAATTTTTTGTTAGTATAACGATTTAGCTTTATAGGTAGCTCTTTTAACTATAGTGAAATAGTTTGTACGCGCGAGGATCAATATTAAAAAAAATATTTATAGGAACGATGTATTATGATAAAGTTTCTCTCGAAAAAACAAAATCAACAACAGAGTTTTTTTTACTTAAATTAATATAGACGTTATACAAAAAAAATTAAACTTCAAATCAAAGTGATAATTTTTATATATTTTTATTAACTTATAATCTAGCTTTCAATTATATCAAATAATAACTCATTAATCATTTCAACTTAAACAACATTTCCCTAAATAAATTTAATAAATTTTACAATCTTAAACGCTTGTAAACAACTAAAAATATTTAACAAATAAAAAATTTAATCGAATTTTTTAATAATTATTACTTAATCCTTTCAAAATATAGACCTTTAAATTAAAAGGTATATACCACCAACTAAATTATATCAATTTATAAACTATTTTAAGTATTTATTTTTTTGAAAAATAATTTCCATTGTTCCAAATTCGTTATGACCAGGATATACATTATTAATATTTTTTTCATTAACATATGCTTTAAATTTTTTAATTGAGTTTAACATTTCTTTTGGATCAGCATATTGTAGATCTGTTCTACCTATTTCATCTACAAAAATATGATCACCAGTTAATATTTTATCTTCGAATAATATGCACATTGAACATTGTGAATGTCCCGGTGTATGAATAAAATTAATTATCCCATCTTCAATTGATTCACCATCTTCAACATATATAAAATTATTATTTTTAAAACTTTTATCATTAATAAAAATCATGTTCGAAGTTTTATCAATTATTTCTTTTCCTAATTTTGAAACAATTATCTTTACATCTTCAAAATTTTGAAGTATTTTTTTTGTATCACCAACATGGTCATAGTGTAAGTGAGTTAAAATAATTCCTTTTAAAATTAATTTATTTGATTTTATAAAATTAACAAGTTTATCTGAATTTCAACTTGGATCAACAATAAAACAAAATGATTTATTAATCAAAATATATGAGTTATTTCCCATAACACTATTTTGAATGTAATAAAAGTTACTTGTAATTTTTTTCATAATTATTGACTTTGACTTTTTGATTCTGGTAATATAATTTCACTATCAGGTTTTCCAATATAATTTGCAGCTTTTCCTTGACCAAGCGCAATTGCATCAGCTAATATACCAATAATCAAATATACTGATTTAATAGAGTAATTATTTGCAGGAATTACTATATCAATATTATCTGGATCTGCATTTGTATTACAAATTGCAATAATAGGTATGTTTAATTTTCTTGCTTCTAAAACTGCATTTCTTTCTTCAACTGGATCAGTTACTATCAATACATCTGGAAGATCTTTCATAGTTCTAATTCCACCAAAGAATTTATTTAACTTTTCAATATCTTTGATAATTACTGATTGCTCTTTTTTAGAATATTTAGATATTTCGCCAAATTTTTGAAGTGCAACTAATTCACTTAATTTCTTAGTTGAATTATTTATTGTTTTTAAATTAGTTAATGTTCCACCTAATCATCTTTGGTTTACAAAAAAAGATCCTACTCTTCTAGACTCTAATTTGATGTGGTTTTTAACGATTCATCCTTTAGTTCCTACAAAAATAGCTTTACCATCTTTTTTCCCAAGTTCAAATAAGAAATGATATGCGTCACTTAATGCAACAACTATATAATATAAATCAATAATATAATTTTTACCTTTTTTTGTATAAATGAACTTTTTCATTTTTGGGTTTCATTTTCTAGAAGGCAAACCTATATGAATACCAGTTTCCATTAGTTTACTAACAGATACTAATTCCTTATATTTTGCTTTTATTGTTGGATTTGCATCTAATTTGTTTTCAAGAGCGACTTTAATTTCAGCTGACTTGTCTTTGTAATAAGTTTTGCTTTTTTTAAAGTCATCTGAAGATTTTTTAATTTTGCTAGTTTTTAAAAAACTATGATCTTTATCTTCATAATCTTTAGTTTTACTATATAACTTTTTTTCTTCTTTAACAAATTCAGTCTGTTCTTCATTTTTAGTTAATTTAGTTGCTCTATTAGTGGGCTTTGCTTTTGCAGTCTTTTTTTCTTCAACTGATCCAACTTTATCTGATTTATTTATAGCCATTATAATTTTTTTTCTCCTAAATTTTCATACCTATTAAGTATAATCTTAAAAATAATAAAAATGCAAATATTATTGAAATAATTTTGATTCTGTAATACCACTCATAAAAAATAACAAAAGTGTGTATAGTGTAAAAGCAAATAGGACAGAATCAAATCTATCTAAAACACCACCATGATTTTTAAATAATGTACCATAATCCTTTATTAGATATTCTCTTTTAAGCAAACTAAAAGCTAGATCTCCAACTGTTGAAATCAATGAAATCCCAAGAACCAAAAAAATTAAAAAAAATCATCTACCTACCAAATTTTGATATATTATTGGTACATGAATTAAATTTGCAATAGTATTATGTGTTTCGTTACCAAATGAAATAAAATAAATTAATAGTGCTGAGGCTAGAATAGTTACAATTAAACCAATAAAAAATCCTTCTCATGTTTTTTTAGGAGAAATAACTTTTGTCATTTGATTTTTTCCAAATAAAAGTCCTGTTAAATATGCAAAGACATCTGTGAAAACAGAAACTGATAATACAAAAAATAAAACAGGTCACGACTTAGATAAGCCAATAAAACCTATTG
>JBOFGT010000048.1:0-2482 GCA_051649265.1 Mycoplasmoidaceae bacterium | reverse complement strand
TCCTTTCTTTTCTTATAAATTAGTTTAATAATTTTATTATTCAAATATAAAAATAAAATTTAACAAATAATAAATAGCTTATTTTACTAATATAAAAATCTTTAATAAAAAAGAATTAGATAATATTAAAAAACTAATTAAATCAATTATGTTATAAACTTTATTATTAGCTAGTTAATTAGCAATTAGAAGTTTCAGTTCAGAAATTTAATAATTGACAATTTCACCAAAATATAAAAATAAAATTTTTGTCGATAATGAATTTATTTTAAAGACTAAAACTTTTGTTTTTTTGTAATAAGTTTTGTACCATTTTAATATGGTATAAATATAGTATAGGATTTTTGTGTATTATCATTTATATGTAATCTTAAATCAAAATTAAAAAAGTAATAAATAAAAAGGGAATAAAAATGAGAAATAAAAAAATTAAATTAAGTTTGCTAGGAACATTATTAGCAACAACAATAATAGGTACTGCATTACCAATCGTAAGTTGTAGTAATAGCAGTTCTAACGATTCTGATGATTCTGGTAGCTCTTCAAATTCTGTTATTCTACTTGATGCAGTGAAAAATTGAGATGATAACAAAGCAAGTCAAATGTTATGAGATTTTATAGTTCAAAAAACAAAATTAATAGGAAGTGAATTAGAGAAAGAAGTTGATAGCTGAAAAAAAGATATGAAAATTCCGTTTTATGTTGAAGAAGCAATAATAGATAGTATTGCTTTTTATGGTTATGAAAAAAAACTTTATTTAGGTGAAATTGTTATAGAAAGTATTGTTTTGGATTCAGATGCTAGATGACTTAAAAAAGAAGATGCTTATGGCAATCTATATTATCAAGTTTATATTCCAAATATAAGATTAAACTTAAAAAATGGTTTTTATGGTTTGTATAGCGACAGTTGAACAATTGCCAGCGCAGATTATCATCACACTCCTGTAGATAAATAAGAAGGCAATTAAAAAAAAATAATCAATGGATTATTTTTTTTTAATTAATATTTTAAATAGATAAAAAATAATTAACTTGTTTGCATGGTTAGAAAATTTATATTTTTTCAATAATATATTATTTGCTTTTAATGAATCATATTTGTTAATTCTTATCTCATTATAGATAACTTTATTTAAAAGAAATAATGATTTTATTTTTTGAAGATTTTTATATTTTTTATTGATAACAATTAAAAATAAAATAATTTTTATTATTATTTAATTAACGCACCTACTTTTAGCACTTATTTTTTAGATATAAAAAAGCATAACTATCTGTTCTAGAATAAATATTTTATTGATGTACATTTAAATTAAAATCTAATTTAATTTTTTAAATGCTTAATACTTAAATAAATTATTTTACTAAACTTTGCAAATTTAATATTTATCTATATAATATAAATATGAAATTTTGTTATTTGATTTTATCTATTATATAAATTTTCAAATAAAAAAGAGGTAGATAAAATGAAAAAAATAATTAAATTAAGCATTATAGGAACTTTATTATCAAGTAGCGCATTAGCAGTTGCACTACCAATATCAAGCTGTAGTTCTTCTGAAAGTGTTCTCTTAGAAACAGTTAGTGAAACAGATCTATTAGATGTTAAAGAAAAATTAAAATTTTTTTTAGAAGAAGATTTATCTAATTCAGCACATGGAACTGAACTATATATTAATTCATTTTTGAAAAAAAAATGGCCGCACAATGGAAAAGTTCCCAGAGAAAGAACCGAATCAATTTTAAAAAATATATGATTTAGAGATTACAAATGAAAACCATACGATGCATCTCATATAGTTAGTGATCTAATTATTATAGAATCTCCTCAAGCTAAAGTTATTGATTTTTCAAATAATTCATGTACGATTAATATTTCACCAATAAAAGTTCAATTTAAATTTAAGAATGGTTATTCTATGAAATATGATTTAGAAATTATAAACGAAGAGTTCGAATACATATTCATATATAAAAATAGAATAACATCAACAATTAGTAATTAATATAAAAACTGACTATAAGTAAGACAAATATTTTTAGTATAAACATTGGATTTAAACTGAATGAAAATACAACTTATCATTTTTTTAATAATTAAAATAATTTCCATCTTTTATCTAAAATATAAATGTTTATGTTTTTTAATTTAAATTTTTAGTTATTTCATTTTTGGTAAAAAATTAAATTATTTTTTTAAAATTATTATCTTTTTTTATTTATAATATTTAAACACATATTTTAAATATATAAATGAGAGACAATGTTAAAGAATCAATTTCAGAAAATAAAATTATCTAATAGCTATGCTGTTGGTGGAATGATAGGAGCTGGTAAATCTACTCTTTCTAGGGCATTAGCTAAAGAAATTGATGCAGATATTGTATTTGAGCTTAATGAAAAAGATGAATTACAAAACTTGTTACTTAAAAAGCTATATGAAGGAGATAAAACATCTGCAATAGCATTTCAAGTA
>JBOFGT010000047.1:0-6236 GCA_051649265.1 Mycoplasmoidaceae bacterium | reverse complement strand
TCTCTTGCAGAAAAATGATATGTTGGTAGTAAATTATCTAAGACTCATTCTGACATAATTAAAAACAATCTAAAATTTATATCTGCTCCAGATAGATTTGATGGGAAAGATGTTATAGATGAAGTAACCTTTAGTAGGGAAATTGTTTTTCCATCTGCTCCTGGACAAACTATTTATGGCCCTATAATAATAGTTACTTTTAAAGATCAATTTAAAATTATGAACAACTTTATTACAGTTAGAGTTGTGTCTTTAGGAACTTCAAAAAACTTTTAAATTGTATTTAATGCATAAGCTTTTATTTAAAAATTTATTATTTATTTTATAAAATAAAATTAATTAAAAAGTGTTTACTCACTTTTTTTAATTATCGCTATCTTAAAAAATATCAATTTAAAAAAGTTTGATAATATATTTTTGTTGTTATTTATAAAAAATAAAATAAAATATATGTATACAATATTTGTATAAAAGGAAAAAGTATGAATAAAAAAATTAAATTAAGTTTATTAGGAACTTTAATTGCAGGTTCTGCCTTAGCTATTACTTTACCAATTGTTAGTTGTTCTGCTTCTGCTGAAGAAACACCACCAGTTGATCCACCAGTTGATCCACCAGTTGATCCACCAGTTGATAATCCTATTTTAGTAACTACAGATTCTGATAAATTAACTAATACTGCTGCTATAGTTGCTCAATTTTTAAAAGATGAATTATCTTTTGCTAAAACTATTCAATCACAAAAAAATATCGTAAATCAATGAAAAGTTGGCGATGAGATACCTTCTAATTATATAGACTCAATTAAAGAAGCTTTAAATTTTACAAGTTCTGAATCTGATTCAATTAGTGGTCATGATGTTATTAAGAGTGTTATTTTTAATAGTAATAGTGAAGTCCCTGATAGTGGTTTCATTTCTGGACCTGAACTAAAAGTCATTCTTGAAAATGAATATATTTCAGAAAACGACATTTTAATTCAAGTTGGTGATTTAGGAGAAGTCTTAAGTGATCTAATTTTGACTTTTGGCGAAGAACAAGCCTCTATTTGAACTAGATTGAATCTTTCGGTAGGACTGCAAAATGCATCTGATATAAATCAAGGTGGTAGCAGGGATAAACAACAAAAAATGGTAGATAGTTGACAAATAGGATCACAAGTAGAAGAATACCATGATCAATCTCTTGATCACGCCATAGGACGACTATTATTTGATCTTGATGGAGTTGTTTTGGATGGTAGTAAGGTAATTGAAAGTATAACTTTTAATAGTAAGACAACACTTCCTACAACAGGCGAATTCATTGTAGGGCCACAATTAAAATTTAATTTTAAACCCGAATATAGCTGAACTAAAGATTTATTAATTGAAGTTTCAAATCTAACTATTAAGGCTCTTTAATTTTTTTATATTAAAATAAATTATAGTTTTAACCTTTTTTAAAAATAAATAAAATTAAAAGCAATTTTGCTATTTAAAATATATTATTTATAATAGATATTTTAAATTGATTTTTATTTATGAAATATCAATCATTTTATTAATATTCAATTTAAAAATATTATTTTTATTCAAACTTCATTTTTATTAAAATTAAATTATAACTATCATATACTTGCAAAAAAATAAAATATTTATAAATAACATTTTTATGATGAGGTAAAATATTAATAAAAAATAAAATTGAAGTTTGTTAAGAACTTTGATTGCTTGCTCAACTTTAGCTATCACCTTAACAATAGTCATTTCTTATGATTATAGTTAAGAAAAACATCTGTTACATTATTTGTATATTATTATAATTTAAATATTTTTTTTAATATAGTAACTGAACTTTTAAAATATAAATTAACATTGGTAAAACTATTCAAACTTAAAAAATATTGTAAATGAATAAAAAGTGGTAATGAAATACCTTCTAGTTATTATATAATCAATTAAAGAAACTTTAAATCTTTAAAAGATTGAATTTGAATTAATTAGGATTCATGATTCTATTTAAAGTTCAATTTTTAATATTGTTTTTTTAATTTATGATATTGCTACTATTTCTGGACTTGAATTAAAAATAAATATATTTCAGAGAATGATATTTATTCAAGTTGGTGACCTTAGAAGAAGTTTTAAGAAATATTGTTATATAACAAAACTAAAACTCTAGATATTTAAATTTTTAATGCTTTACTTACCCTTTTATTTAAGGTTCAAATAAACATCTATTTTTGTTAGCGATGAGGATCAGCAATCAATTTTAGATAGATGAGTAATTGGAGAAAAGATGCATATTGATATAGAATTGAACATTTCACTTTAAATAACTTTTAAAATTATTGATGCTAGTTTTAATTAGGCATTTTAAATCATAACTTATTATAATATATCAGAATTGCTTCCGATAGTTTAATAAATTAAAAATATTCAAGTAAAAATTAATTTTAAACAAAATATGCTTTAACTTAATTTCTAATATTCTCAAGTTATAAAATAGTTGATGCTTTATAATATATTTTCTTTTAAAAAATAAAAAAGCGCATATGCACTTTTTAAATAAATCAATTAATATAATTTTTCTTAATTATTTAATTAACATAAATTTGAATTTATTAATAAAAATTTTTATTATTAAAATAAAGTTTTATTTTTTAGTTAAAAATAATATTCAAGCTTTAAAAAAATACTTTTAATATGAACTGTTTATAAAAAACTTAATAACTTAAATGAATAAAAAAATTTGAAAATTATAAAAATAATTAGAATACATATTTTACTTTTTATAAAATATTTTAATTATATTATTATATGCAATTTTTAGTTTTTAATTAAATTACCATTATTTTTCTAGATTTTATTTAATGTGTGTTTCATTGTAAGTAATTAATTTTCAAAATGCAAATCTATTTTTTAAAAATTTAAACTATCTTAATTTTATAAAAATATTATAATTTATTAATTATTTTTTTTTTTTTTTTTAAAAGTGTATAATGAAAATATAAAGTTCTTTAAAAAGAGGTAAAAATATGAATAAGAAAATGAAATTAAGTTTAATAGGATCTTTAATTGTTGGCTCATCTTTAACTACTATCTTACCAATAGTTAGTTGTTCTGCATCTAGTGATGATCAAGCGCCTATCAATTTAATTGTAAATGATAATAATTTAGCTACTGCATCACTTATTGCTAATGATTTTTTAAAAAATGAACTAGTTTTTGCAAAAACTGCTCAAGCTCAAAAAAATATTGTAAGCCAATGAAGACTTAATGTAAATTTACCACAAAACTATATAGATGCAATTATAAAACCTTTCGATTTTAAAACATCTAATGGCAAAACAATTAGTGGTGCTGATGCTATTGAAAGAGTAGTTTTTAATAGCATTACTGAAATACCTAATAGTGGTATTATTGTTGGTCCTGAATTAAAAGTTATTCTTAAAGATAAATATACTTCAGAAAAAGACATTTTAATTAAAGTTGGTGATTTAGGAGGAGTTTTAAGTGATCTAATTTTGACTTTTGGCGAAGAACAAGCCTCTATTTGAGCTAGATTAAATCTTTCAGTAGGATTGCAAAATGCATCTGATATAAATCAAGGTGGTAGCAGAAATAAACAACAAGAAATGTTAGATAGTTGACAAATAGGATCACAAGTAGAAGAATACCATGATCAATCTCTTGATCATGCCATAGGACGACTATTATTTGATCTTGATGGAGTTGTTTTGGATGGTAGTCAGGTAATTGAAAGTATAACTTTTAATAGTAAGACAACACTTCCTCCAACAGGCGAATTCATTGTGGGACCTCAATTAAAATTTAATTTTAAACCCGAATATAGTTGAACTCAAGATTTAGTAATTGAAGTTTCAAATCTAACTGTCAAGGCTCTTTAATTTATTTAACTTTTTTTATTTATGAAATACCAATCATTTTATTAATATTCAATTTAAAAATATTATTTTTATTCAAACTTCATTTTTATTGAAATTAAATTATAACTATCATATGCTTGCAAAAAAATAAAATATTTATAAATAACATTTTTATGATGAGGTAAAATATTAATAAAAAATAAAATTAAAGTTTGTTAGGAACTTTAATTGCTTGCTCAACTTTAGTTATCACCTTAACAATAGTTAGTTTTTCTGCTTTATAGTTAAGAGAAACAAATTTTTTTATCATCTATTATATTAGATGTAGATTTTGATAAATTAAATATTTTTTCTAATATAGTAACTGAATTTTTAAAATATAAATTAATATTGGCAAAACTATTCAAACTTAAAAAATATTGTAAATGAATAAAAAGTGGCAATGAAATACATTCTAGTTATTATAGAATAAATTAAAGAAACTTTAAATCTTTAAAAGATTGAATTTGAATTAATTAGGGTTCATGATTCTATTTAAAGTGCAATTTTTAATATTGTTTTTTTAATTTATGATATTGCTACTATTTCTGGACTTGAATTAAAAATGAATATATTTCAGAGAATGATATTTTTATTCAAATTGGTGACCTTAGGAGAAGTTTTAAGAAATATTGTTATACAACAAAACTAAAACTCTAGCTATTTAAATTTTTAATGCTTTACTTACCCTTTTATTTAAGCAAAAATTAATTTTAAATCACAATATGTTTTAACTTAATTTCTATTATTCTCAAGTTGTGAAATAGTTATTGCTTTATAATATATTTGCCCTTTAAAATATATAAAAATTGAATATGCAATTTTTATATAAATAAATTAATATAAAATTAAAATTATACTATTTAAAAAATTTTATAATAAATTCTCCATAAATATTTTTAAAACAACAATTATTGCTTTTTAAAAAACAAATATATAATATTTATATAAAAAAATTTTATAGAAAGGTAAAACTATGAACAAAAAAATGAAATTGAGTTTATTGGGTATTTTAATCATTGGTTCATTTTTAACTATTACTTTACCATTAGTTAGTTGTTCTGCATCTAGTGAAAAGGAAGAAATAATTAATAATAATAAATTATTTGCAAATGAAGATGATTTAAATGCTGTTGAAGAATCTGTTGCTAAACTTTTAAAATATGAATTAGAATTTGCAAAAACTAATCAAGCTCAAAAAAACATTGTAAATGAGTGAAAAGAAAACGAAATTATACCTTATGCTTATATAGCTGCAATTAGAAACAGATTAAATTTTAAGAATTCTGATGGTGTAGACTTTAAGGGCGAAGATGTTATTGAAAGTGTAATTTTTTATGAGAATGGAATATTACCTAATGTTGGTGATACTATTTTATCACCAAAATTAAAAGTTGTTCTTAAGGGCGAATACACTTCAAATGATGATATTTTAATTAACCCACAATCTTTAGGGAATGTTCTAGATGATATAATACCATATGATGATGAAGGTGAATTTGGAAGAGCTATTAGAAATTTACAAATTAATTTAGTTAATGAGTTTGATAGTTTAAATACACGAGCAAAACAACAAGCACTTTTAAATAGTTGAATAAAAGACTCAGAAATGAAAACTTCATATCAAAATGAATTTAAAAATAATGTAGCATTCGTCGTTGGCCTTGAGCCTTTTTATGGATATGAAGTAATTGAAAGTATAACCTTCAATAGCGAACCAAAAGAATTGCCTCCTCCTGGAGTTTTAACTTCAGGTCCTCAAATAAAAATTAATTTAAAACCCGAATATGCTCCAAAAGCTGATATTTTAATTGATATTCTTATTATCGGTTTTGCTGCAGATGCTTAATTAATTTAATTTATAAAAAATAAATTTTTAAAAAATTTGAAATATAATTTAAGAAAACAATCATTAAAAATAAGATCAGTCTTATTTTTTCTAATAAAATCTCAATAAATATTTATAAAAAAGAAATATATAATATTTATATAAATAAATTTTATAAAAAGGCAAAACCATGAACAAAAAAGTGAAATTAAGTTTATTAGGTATTTTAATGGCTAGTTCAGTTTTAACTATTATTTTACCAATAGTTAGTTGTTCTGCCTCTAGTGAAGAGGAAGAAATAATTACTAATAATACATTATTTGCAAATGAAGATGATTTGAAGGCAGTTGAAAAATCTGTTGCTAAACTTTTAAAATATGAATTAGAATTTGTAAAAACTAATCAAGCCCAAAAAAACATTGTAAATGAGTGAAAAGAAAATGAAATGATAAATTCCGCTTATATAGATGCAATTAAAAATAGATTAAATTTTAAGAA
>JBOFGT010000046.1:0-18887 GCA_051649265.1 Mycoplasmoidaceae bacterium | reverse complement strand
AATGATTAATAATATTTTCTTTTGTAACATTATATTGTAATGGATATTTATCATTTAAAATGGACTTTTGTGAATAAAAAGAATTATAAATTTTTTCTGATAAAAATGGACAAATTGGATGAATAAGAATTAAGATATTTTTAAAAATATCTAGAACTAAATAATTAAAATAATTATTTTTCATATCTAATTTTCATTTGTTTAATTCAATATATATACTTGAAAAGTCATTTTTAATAAATTTTAATAATTTTGAAGTTGCAACAACAAAATTATATTTGTCAAAATCATTTTGATATTCCTTTATAAAATTATTAAAACTATTCATAATTCATTTGTCAAAATAGTCAGGTGTAGATTTTGAATAAATTTTTTTATTAATTATTTTAATATTAATAAAATTAGCTATGTTTCATAATTTATTTAAAAATTTGGACATTGAAATAATTTTATCTTCAGAATAAATCAAATCTTCTCCTATTGTAGAAGAACTAATTAAAAAAAGTCTCAAAGAGTCAGCACCATATTTTTTAATTACTTCCATTGGATCTATTCCATTATTTAAAGATTTAGACATTTTTCTACCTTGAGAATCTCTTACTAAACCATGAATGAAAACATCATAAAATGGGATTGATTTTTTTATTAAATTGCTAAATATTATCATTCTTGCAACTCAAAAAAAAATGATATCATAACCTGTTACTAAAAGATTACTTGGAGTAAAATTAGTATTTGTTAAAGAATTATTTGTAGCTAAAATCGGTCACATACCAGATGAAAATCATGTGTCGAAAACATCATTGTCTCGAACCCATTCTTTGCTTTTTGGTGGATCGGTACCAACATATATTTTATTATTTTTATTATTAAATCATGCAGGTATTTGATGACCTCAAAATAGTTGTCTAGAAATACATCAATCTTCTATTTTATCTAATCAATAATTAATATTTTCATCAAATCTTTTAGGATAAAAAAATATTTTGTTCTTGGATTTTTGATTTGCTTTAATTTGCTTTGAAATTTTCTTCATTTTCATGAATCATTGTAATGATAATAATGGTTCAATTACTTCATTACTTCTTTCAGAATAATTAATATTGGATTTTTGAATTTCTATTTTTTTTATAAATCCATTTTTTGTTAATTTTTCTATTAACATTTTTCTACAAATAAATCTATCTTTACCTTCAAATTCTAAAGCATTTTCATTCATAGTTCCATCATAGTTGATACATGTGAAAAATTTTTGTTTGTATTTTTTACCAATTTTATAGTCATTAAAATCATGTGCTGGTGTGCATTTCATTACACCAGTACCATATTGTGAATCAACATAATCATCAGCAATTATTTTTATCCTTTTATCGTTTGCAGGATTTATAGCAATTTTTCCAATTAAATTTGTGTATCTTTTATCATTAGGATTTACAACTAAACATGTATCTGTAAACATTGTTTCTGGTCTTGTTGTAGCTACAACTAATTTTTTAGTTGAATTTTCAACTTTATAAAAAATATAATAAAGTTCATTTTCAACTTCTTTAGTAATTAATTCTATATTTGAAACTGCGGTTTTTAATTTAACATCTCAATTTACTAATTTATAGTCTCTATAAATTAAACCCTGATTATAAAAATCTACAAAGACTTTATTAATAAAATTTGAATTATCCTTGCTTAAAGTAAATTTTTCATTTTTGTAATCAAGAGCAAAGCCCATTTTTTTTCATTGTTGTCTAATATTATCTGCATTTTTATTAGCTCATTTAGAAAGTTCATCTATAAATTCTTCTCTTGTAAATTTATCTTTTGAAATTTTTTTTTCAATCAAATAATTCTCAAACTTTGTTTGCGTTGCAATTCCTGCATGGTCCATACCTGCTATTCATAAAGTATTAAAACCTTTTATTCTTTTATATCTAATCATCACATCTTGAATTGTTCCATCTCAAGCGTGACCCAAATGTAAAACCCCAGTAATATTTGGGGGAGGTAAAATAATATAATACTTAGGTTTATTATTGTTTTTTTTATCGAATAATTTTGATTCAATTCAAAATTTAAATATTTCATCTTCAAATTTATTGGGTTCGAAAATTTTATTCATTATTTTTACCTATTTTTTAAGATTTCATCTATTTTTTGTTCTAATAAATTTATATTTGAACTTTTTTTTGCACTTACAGGGATGAAAAGATCTTTTGAAGTGTTTAAATATTTTGCAATTTTATTAATATTATTATCATAGAAACTTTTACTTTGTTTGTCTATCTTATTTAAAATAATATAATGATTGCTAAACTTAGATTTAAGAAATCTTGCCATAATTTGATCTCTATTAGTTAAAACATTACAATCACAAATTTGAAAAACTGCATAAAGATTTTTTCTATTAACTAAATATTCTTCAATCATTGTATTAAGCTCTTCTTTTTTGTTTTTGTTAACTTTTGCATATCCATAGCCAGGTAAGTCAATTAAACGATATTTACCAAAATCAAAGAAATTTACCAATTGTGTTCTACCTGGCGTGTTTGATGTTCTTGAAATTTTTTGTTTTGCCAATGAATTTATTAAAGTGGACTTGCCAACATTAGATCTACCAATAAAACAAATTTCAATTTTATCATCGTTAATTCATTCTGATTCCTTTGAAGCAGATTTTATAAAAGTTATCATAAAATTTATTTAGCTTGTTTTTTAAATGATTCCATTATTTGTTTAATTTGCTTTTCAGTGGGTTTTCTGCCCATTTGTTGATAAAGCATTCTTATTTGTTTCTCATTTATTGGTGGATTATTTTTTAATTGTTTTTTAAAATGCTTCATTGCAAAATAGTATCCTAAAAAGGCTCCAATTGCTAATGAAATTGGAATACCTAAACCCAATCCTAAACCTAATGCTAATTCCATTTAAAACTCCATACTAAAAATAATTATATATTAAAAAATACAATATAATTATTAACTCTTAAATTATAAAAATTATAATTGTTGAAATAATTAATAAAATTAAATGAATTATTAATGAAATTAAAAATAAATTTCTAGTTTTATCTTTTCTTTTTGTTAGAAAAATTTTATATTCATCTGAATTTTGAATATTATTTTTAGCATCTATAGAAGAGAAATACACTTTTTCTTTAAGCTTTCATCCAAAAGATTTTTTTCACATTGAAAAAATATAAAATCTTCCATCTTGAAAAAAATCTTGTCTTCCAATTAATCATAAAATATCTAATCCAAAAGTAACATAAGAAGCAATAACAAATGCATCTGTTCATTTAATTTTTTCATTTGGTACATATATACCTATAAGCAATAAAAATATAAATAATATTAAATTAAATATTAATGGAACAATACCTGATGGTAATTTTCCATAATAATCTTTTTTATCATTTTCTTTGGTTCCATTCAATGTAGAAGTTTCTCTTGCAATATGTCTTCCAGTTTTCATTATGATCACTTATTAAATTGTTCTTGTGTTGCAAGAACTTCATGATCATTTTCAACTTTCATAAAATTAGGTTTATTTGAAATTGAATAAGAATCATCATAGTTAGAATTATCTCCAAATAAAGATAAGTCCACATCCATTTTTGATAATTCAGGAACAGCTTTTAATAATGATTGAGTATAAGGGTGAATAGGGTTCTTGAATATTTTATTAGTATTACCTTTTTCAACAATTTTGCCATTGTGCATTATTAATACTTTATTGCAAATATAATGTACCATTGAAATATCATGCGCAATAAAAAAGAATGTTACCTTTCTTTTTTCACATAAATCCCTCATCATATTAACAACCTGAGCTTGAATAGAAACATCAAGAGCTGAAATAGCTTCATCTGCAATTATTATTTTAGGGTTATTAATCAATGCTCTTGCAATAACAATTCTTTGTCTTTGACCACCAGAAAATTCATGAGGGTATCTATATGCATGTTCCTTTTTTAATCCAACTGATTCTAATAGGTCAAAAACTTTTTCTAAAATCATTATCTTTAAAAAATCATTTTTATAAAAAAATAATTTAGCTTTGTTTGAAGAACAAATTTTTTCTTCAATAAAATAATATTCAAGAATTTTATTAAAT
Organism: Mycoplasmoidaceae bacterium; assembly: GCA_051649265.1. Lineage (GTDB taxonomy): Bacteria > Bacillota_I > Bacilli_A > Mycoplasmatales > Mycoplasmoidaceae > CAMREV01. Next base: position 14,780 of record JBOFGT010000046.1, on the reverse strand, counting down.
TCAAAATCTATTAATTTAAGGGAAGACATTTTGTTTTTTAATTGTTCTTTCATTGACTTTGTGTTTTTTTGCACCATTTGAAATGCATCTTTTTTTGAAAAATTTGCTAGTTCAGTAGGTCTAATTGCTAAAAGATCTTTAATTATTAATTTTACTTTTTTATCCAATATTTTTTTTCTAATTTTAACTTCTCTTGATTCAATTTTAATTTTAGATTTAACTTCAGATAAATTTTTTTTAATAAATTCATTATTTTTTTTACATTTATTTTTTCTCAATAAATTTATTTCATCTTTTACTTTTTTAAAGTCATTATTTTTTTTAATATATGATTCACTACTATAAAATGCTTTTTCTTGTTCTGTTTTCTTTGATTTCAATTTAGAAATTTCTTCAGAAATCATTGCTTTTTCAGATAAAAGATCATTAATTATAATTTCATTTTTTTGATCAATAATTTGCAACTTATTTTTGAAATCAATTAAAATTTTTGACAAGTTATTTTCAACTTCTTTTTTGATTAATTCATAATCAATTGAATTCATTTTTTCTTCATATTTTTCAGATAAGTCATCATTAAAAATTCTTGTAAATTCTTTTGTAAAAAAATCATCGATAATGTCTTTAATTTTTCTGTATTCATTAATTAAATTTTCTTCATCAACATTCTCGAAATTTAAAAAATCTTTCAATATTTCCAATTTTAGTTCATCTCTAACTAATAAAAGTTTTTGAAAATTATAATCTTTTTTTGTTTTAGCTATTTTCATTCCATTCTTGTTTAGCTTTATATGAATTTTTAAATCTTTAATTTCGCTTTTAACTAATCTATTGCTTGTAAAAAAAGCTATATCAGAAGTTATTTTTTTAGTCTTATTTTTTAAATTATTAATACTGTTTTCTTTATTACCAAAATCAGCTTTAGCTTCATCTAAATTATTTGAGTATTCAATATATTTTAAGTAAATTGGTTCTAAATCTTCCGATTTAATTTTTTTATCATATGAACTTATAATTTTTTTTGCATTTTGATACATATTATTAAGTATTTTAATCACTGGTTTTTGAGCAGTAATATAGTAATCAAGAATAGTTTCCAAATCAAGAAATGATTCAGTTCAACTATCATTATTTGTAAATTTTAAAGCTTCAAGTTTTGATATAGTTTCGTTAATTATTTTTTTATAATTAACAAAATATTCATAAATATTATTATATTTATTTTCACTTAATTCTGATAACATTTCATATTCAAATAAAAAATTAGCTTTATGTCTAGACTCAATTATTTGAGAATTTTCTTTTTTCAATGATCTATTTATCATTATTGGTTCAGAAATAATTTTTAAAATATTCATTTTTGGATTTAAAGAAGAAAGAGGATCTTGAAAAATCATTTGCATTGAACTGCATATTGAAAGATTTTCTTGCTTATTAATTTTTTTATTAGAAATATTTTTATTAAATAATTTAATTTTTCCACTGGTAGCTTCAGAAAGTCTTATAATTGTTTTTCCAAGAGTAGTTTTACCAGATCCAGATTCACCAATGATGCCTAAAAAATCTCCTTCTGATACTTCAAAAGATATATTATCTAATGCAATCTTATAATTATTTCTACTCTCAAAAAATTTATTTAGATTCTCTACTTTTAGAATTACTTTTTTTTCCATTTTTATCCTCCTTCTTTTTATTATTTATTGCACCAATGGCACTATTTATTTTTTTAACGACTTCACTTGGCACCGGGATATTAGGGCTTTGAGGGTGAAGTAATCAAGTTGCTGCTTTGTGTGATTCTGAAATTTTAAACATTGGAGGTTGTTTTTCAAAGTCTAATTTAATTGCATACTTATTTCTTGGAGCAAATGCATCACCTTTAATTGGACTAATCATGTTTGGAGGAGAACCAGGGATTAATGTTAATTTAGAGTCAGTATCTGCATCTGGGATTGAAGAAATTAATGCTCATGTATATGGATGTCTTGGGTTTGAAAATAACTCTCAAGTTTTTGCTTGTTCAACTATTTTGCCAGCATACATAACATAAATATAGTCACAAAGATTTGCAACTAATCCAATGTTATGAGAAATAAAAATAACGGCTACATTGAATTCTTTTGACATTTTTTTAATTAAATCAATAACTTTAGCTTGAACAGTAACATCTAATGCTGTAGTTGGTTCATCAGCAATTATCAATTTAGGTTTAGCAATTATTGCAATTGCAATAACAATTCTTTGTCTCATACCACCAGAGAATTCATGTGGATAAAGATTCCATTTTTTTTCAACATCTTCAATTCCTATATATTCTAAAATGTCTTTACTTCTTTTGTAAACTTCTTTTTTACTAGTTAAAGATTTATATGAATCTTTTAATTTTTTTAATTCACTTTTTAATAAATTATTTTCAGAAATATATTGATCATTATTTTTGTCAAGATTTTTTAATTTATCTTTAAATTTATTCTTAAGAAGAAAAACATCTCACTGATATTTTCTTTTTTGTGAAACTAAATATGCTTCAAAAACTTGGTTTTTGATTTTTTGTGTGGGATTTAAAGACATTAAAGGATCTTGAGGAATATATCCAATTTGAGTTCCTCTGATAAAATTAAAATCATTTTTATGTAGTTTTGACAAATCAATGTTTTCAAATTGCATTTTTTTAGATTCAGTAATGCTAAACTCATTAAAATCAACAAGTGATTTTAATGTAACTGATTTACCAGATCCAGACTCTCCAACTAATCCTACTATCTCTCCTTCATTAATTGAAAAAGAAATATCTCTAACAGCTCTAATTAAACCCAATTTATTTTTAAAATATACAGAAAGGTTTTTTACTTCCAAAAGTTTTGCTGGTCTATCTGATTTTTGCTCTACAAATATATTTTTTTTAATCATATTATTTACCAATTACCCTTGGATCTAATGAATCATTAAATGCATTAGCAATTATTTGTGAACATAAAGTGATGATTACAATTATTAGTGTTGGAGCTAACAATAAATGAACATAACCTGTTTGTCTTGCAGTTTCAATCATTGTACCTAAACTAGCATCTGTTGGAGCTTTTAATCCTAAAAATACTAATGAAGTTTCAAAGAAAATTATTCTTGGTATTTGATTCACAAATCTAACCATTAATTTACCTGAAATATTTGGTAATAAATGAGTGAAAATTAATCTAGTTCTACTTGCACCTAAAGTTTTTGATGCATTAATAAAGTCAGCATCTTTATATTTTAAAACAAATACTCTTGCTGTTGTAGCTGATCAAATTCAACTTGTAAATATCAGCGCACCAGCAATAGTAGACATTGATATTCCTCCACCAGAAAATGCTAGTGTGATAACTAAAATTCAAACAATTGTAGGAACACCTGATATAAGTTCAACTACTCTCATCATAAATGTATCAATTGGCTTACCTGCATTGAATCCAGCAATAGCTCCATAGATAGAACCAATGATTGTAGAAACTAGAGATACTAATAGTGCAATATATAAGGAATTTGAAGTACTAATTCATAGCATATTCATTCAGTCTCTACCTTGTGGGCCTGTTCCAAAAAATGGATAGTAGTTAGCTAACATTGGAAGCTTATATGGATTAAATGTTACTTCATATAAACCATCTCCCATTGCAACATAACTTAAATTACCATTTAGTGCATCTTCTCATGCATCAAATCTATCTTGCGACATTATTTGGGTTGTTGTTCCATCTATACCTAATCAAGGAATTCTTGGAGGCAAGAAACTAATAATATCTTTAAGATCTGAATTTAATGGTGCATTAATTGATGGGCCAAAAATAGGAACAAATATTGAAGTTAAAATTATTAAAATAAGAATTATTGAACAAAATACTGCAAATTTGTTTGTAATAAATCTCTTGTAAATATCAACTAATTGACTTTGTGGTTTACCCAAAATTTCATTATTATTTAAAGAATTTGAATCAATTCTTTTAAATAAATTTTTATCAAATTGTTGAATCTCATTACAGCTTACTTCAGGTCTTGCAAAATTTAAATTATATTTATCTTCCTTTTTTGGGATAACTGCACTTTTTAATACTTTTTTATCAGCAATAATTTGAACTGGTGAAGTATATAAAATGTCTTTTTTTCTTGCAAAATAAGATTTAATTTGTTCAATATATGAAGTACCAGATTTCTCAGCTAGTTTTATTCTTGGATCAATAACTGTACTTAATGCATCGAAAACTATTTGTAATAAGAAATAGATACCAGAATAAAATATTGCAGAAAATAATACAATGTAATATTCGTTTGTTTGAACAGCATTTATTACCAATACTGCAGTACCTGGAACATTAAAGAATTTTTCAATAATAATAGAACCAGAAATAATTAAAAGTAATGATGGTAATAATGAATATAGAATTGGAATTGATGCATTTCTAAATGCATGTTTAAATACAACAACTTTAAAACTCATACCCTTCGATAATGCCGTTTTAATATATTCTTGTTTGAAAATTTCTACTAATTCATTTCTAGTAAAGTAAACAGTTGCTGAAATAGAAGTCATTACCATTGAAATAATTGGAATAATTAATGATAAAATCATTTTTTCAACTGTAAAATCACTACTACCTGGAACGACAACATTGGTTGGTAATCCTAATGTTCCTGCAAATTGGATTAAATATAATGCTAAAACAAATGAAGGAATAGACATAAAAAGTACAGAAAAGATATTTATCACTATGTCTTGTCATTTTCCTCTATTATAAGCAGCAATTGCTCCAAATGTTACACCTAAAAAAGATGAAATAACAAATGCAGGTAATGCAATCAATAATGTATATTTAACTGGTTCAATAAATTCATTAACAACATTCCCAGAATTTCTAAAAATTATACCAAATTCGCCTTTTGAAAATAATCTACCTCAAAAGTTGAAATACTGGACCAATGAATTATCCAATAAACCTAATGCTCTTAATCTAGCTTCGAAAGCATCATCTGTCTCATTCAATGCCTTTTCAATTGGAAAACCTGGAATAAGTTGCATAAGAAAAAATAACATTGTTAAAAGTACAATAAGTGTAATTAATGTATATAAAATTCTTTTTAAAACATATTTAAACATTTTTTCTCCCTAATTTTTATCTTATTTTTTTTGAAATTGTTTCATTCAATTTTGTTTATAAACATCTAGTGTTCTTCTTAAATAACCTATTTTTTCATTATTAGCTGCTGTTTCTCAATATGTATCTTTATTAACAAAACCATCTGTTTGAATATTAGTTAAAGGTAGGTCGTCACTAGATCTAAAATTTCCAAAAGGAACTAAAGATTGTTGAAATGAAACGCTATTATCTGGTAAAGCCAATGCTGATAATGAATATCAATCAATAGACTGATTAATAGCATTTCTTATCTTTCAACTATTACCTTCTTTACCCATATAAAAATCTCTAACAATTGCTTTTTCATATTGTGGAGACACTAAATTTTTAATTTTTTTATCGCCTGATTCTGAAATTTCAGGTTCTAAGAAATCATCAGTAATGTAAATATTAGTATTGTAAGGTATTAAATCTGATCTAGCATTAATTGAAACACCTTCTGTTCTAAATGAAGTTTTAAAGTTTCTATATGCTTCTGAAATTAATGCAGAAGGAATATCTGATTTATCAATTTCACCAGTCTTAAATTGTTCATAAGTAACTTGCGGAGAATAAGCCCCAGCATATTTCATTACAACATTTTTAATTTTCGGATTAATTCCAAATGGCTCTTTAGTTAATGGATTATTATTAGTATTTAAAATTTCAAAATATTTTGAATTAATTGCATATTGAATATCTTGCTCAGAAACACTTTTTACATAATAAGGACCAGCAGATCATCAAGATGTATAGTTTCCTATTTTTTCGCCACCACCATATAAACTATTAAAATCCAAATTATTTGGAATGAATTCACCTTTATCATTAAATAGTGATTCATTTGATGGAATATCAAAAATCGCTTTAACCTTATCGTTTGTAATAGGAATAGGCTGAAAATATTGTTTAGATAATATATCTAAAAAATTTATATTAGGACTAGATAGGACAAATTTAATGGTTGGATTGTCACTTAATTTAGGGATGTAATTATTTTTTGAATCTTTTTCTCAAAAATCAAGGTTAGCATCAATTGTTTTTTGAACATCTATATTCATTAAATCTAAATAGTATCCATTAGTATTAATTCCAAGATCTGAAGAAAGAACATAACCCATTAAGCCTCAAAAGTAATCTTGTGCTTGTAATTTACCTTTTTCTTCTCCATTATGATCTAATCATGGAAATATAGGGTCAACTGTAAATTCAATAGCATTTGAAGTAGTTAAAGCTTGCTTATATTGTTCATTTATGTTTATTTCATTGTTATCTAAATTATCTCTTTTTAAGACATATGAATTTTCTAATCCATTATTATAAAATTTTATTTCTGAAGAACCGCTCATAAAAAATGAATGTTCTGGTGGTATTCAAGATCCTCCACCACCGACATTTTCCTTAAATTCTCAATCACCAACTATTTTTCAATCTACTAGACCATTATATGTTGATTGAAAAAACATATTATTACTAGTGTCATTAAATGCAGGATTGTACGGAGTTCTATTTGTCGCAAATGGATTTTGTGGAGTTCATCATCTAAATAAGTTACCATCATTTGTTGTTTTACCTTCAATATAATGTCAATCTCTAAAATTTAAGCCAGAATATTCATTTGTTGGTGTTTTATAACCTTGTCTTGTTAAATTTCTAACTACAGTACTTGGTCCATTAGCAATTCATGGTAGTCCTGAACTTTGATGATCCATTCAATTTATTAGTCCAGCAGCTAAAGGTTGCTTAGTATCAACACTATTTAAATCTGCTCATAAAGTAATAGCATTAGATAATGCTGATCTAGCACCAGTTTTTGAAGCTTTAGAATCTGCATCAAAAACCTTTCTATCTAAAGCTATTAAATCATCGTAACTTTGAAATAAATTTTCAGGTGTAAATCCAGGTATTGGATTAATTGGATAAAATGTATTTTCTAAATGAGATTTTAAAGATGCACCTCATTGATTAACCATAAATATAGAATTAAGTGGTCCATATTCATTAGAGTCTTCTGGAATTGACTCATCCTTACCAGAAGTTAAATAATTATACAAAGAAGGTCATAAATTAGGAGTTTGATAATTAGTAGCAAAATGCAATCCAACCCAAGTACCAATATTGTGATAATCAGGAGCTCAAAACATACTGACCATTTCAGCATTTTTATTTCTAAAACCAGAATCTACAGTTTGATTCGTTCTAGGAATTAATTCAAAACCTAATCTACTATCCAAAGCATTCAATGCTTTATCAAATTCTACAAATCAAGAAAGCATAGAAGGTGTATATTGAGCAGTTTGAGTAAGTGTATAAAACTTAAAAATTAGTTTTTCATCTTCAATTGTTGCATCTAAAGCTTCTTTTAATATTTTTTTTTGCTCCTCCGTTATTTTATCATCAACTATATATCTGTTGTCAACGCTATTAGGTTTAGGGAAAATATTTAAAAAAGTTAAAGCTATGAATGGAGATGAAACAAGAATTGTAACTAATGAACTTATCATTATTTTTTTCAATCTCATAATATACCTTTTTATTAAAAATATAATTAATTATAACAATTTAATGACATTTATAATCATAAATTTATTATTATTTTTTAGTGTTTACATGTATTGAAAGTATGGTAAAATAAATATATATAACATGTTTTTTGAAACAAATGGAGATACAAATGAATAGAAAAGGAAAAAAAGAACTTCTTAATAATTGACAAAATATGTCAATTGAAGAAAGAGAAAGTAAACTTGTTGAACTTGAATCTACTTTATCAGAAAAAAAGTTTAAAAAAATAGTAAGCTCTATAAAGAAAATTGAAAATAGTTTAAAAGATGATTCAATTAGTAACTCTGATATTAATGAAAATATTGAATTAGACACTTCAACAAATGAAAACTATGATAAATCTTCTGAAGTTGAAAATTTTGATGAATCAAATCAAGAAGAAAGTCATGAATATAATAATTCCAATGTGGAAGATGAAAGTTATTTTGAAAATAAAATCGATGAAAATATAGAAGATAATTCAAAAGTTGAAGAAGAAATTTTAGATGATGAAAATGATAACCAAAATTTTGATGAATCACTTTTAAATAATGATGATATTTCAATTGTAGAAGATGAAGAATTAAATCAAAATTGAATTATTGACGAAGATGAATTAAATGTCGAAACTAATTTTGATGACAATATAAGTTTAGATAATCAAATGTTTGAATCTGAGATTGACAAAAAATATGTTCCAGTGGATTTTGGTAATATTAAAACAGACTATAAAAAAGAACAAATTGGAAGTAGTGAAAGAGCATGAAACAAGAATAAAGATATTATTTATAGCCAAGAAGAATTAATATATAGATTATCAAATTCAACAAATATTAATGATGATGAATATAGAATGTTATTAATAAGTGCACAGAAAAAAATTGAATTTATTCAATTATTAATTGAAAAATCAAGAGTTAAAAATGCAGCCTATAGTTATGATTTCTTAAACTCAATGTGTTGAAGAGTTGATAAGGCTCTAAAAACATTCTTAGCAGCTAACAAAAGATAAAATATAAATAAAAAAAAAGAAACAATGTTCTTTTTTTTTATTCACTTTTTTTAATAAAAATATATGATAATAATATAAGCTTATTAAAAAAAAGATTTAGTACAAATGGAGATATTGATAATAATTGGGTATCGCAAGTTTACAAATAGCAATTTGAATTACAAAGAGAGCAAAATAAATTTTTTAAAGGAAAAATAAATATGAAAAAAATAGCATTTATTGTAGATGGTAGCTCTACTTTAACAGAAGATGAAATTAAAAAAAATGGTATAAGCAGAATCACTTTTAAAATAACTGAAAATGATATAAAAAGTTATAATGATTTACCAGAAGAAATGAACTACGAAAAAATTGATGAACATCATAAAAATAATAATTTTTTAAAAACTTCTTGTAGTGCTCTTGGCGAAGTTATGGCTGTAATTGATAAGCTTCTTTTAAAGAATGATTTTGTTTTAATTTTTACAATTAATAAAACTTTATCTTCGCAATATGACACTATTAAAAGTCTTGAAAAAGAAGATGAATATAAGGGAAAAATATATGTTGTAGACACTCGTGCTCAATGTTATGGCCTTGAATATATCTTATTAGAAAGCAAAAAAATGATTGAAAACGGTAAGAGTTTAGAAGAAGTAATTAAATTTGCTGAAGAAGAAAGCGATTATATTCATACATCTTTTGTTTCTGAATCAACTAAACCAGCAACAGCTAGTGGTAGAATGTCAAAATTGATTCTTGGCAAAATGTTAGACAAAGCAAAATTAGTTCCTATATTAAATATGAATGATAAGATTGGTTTGAACTCAATTGCTAAGAAATATAACAAAGCATTAGAAAAAATGGTTGAAAAAATGATAGAAAGCATTAATGAGTCAGATGGAAAAATTAAATTTATATCAATTTTTTCTTCATTATGTTGCGAGGACAAAAAAGAATATTTTATACAAGAAGTAGTTAAACAATTCAAAGTAAATATAAATGAAATCAAAATAAGAAAAGTTCCACTAATTATTTTCTGTAATACAGGTAAAAACTCTTTTGGTATTACAGTTGGTATTGATAAAAAATTTAAGAATTAAGAATTCTTAAATTTTTATTATATTAATGTATAATTCTTTAAAACAATACGATTGCTATTTGAAAAATCGATAAAACCATTAATGCCAATTATTACACCTAAACTTATTTTATTGAATAAATCATTATTATTTTCATCAATAATTATTTTTGCAATACTAGATTTTTTATTTGCTGAGTTTATTTCCATTTCTATATACTTTTGATTTTTCATATTTTCAATATGAGTTATCAAACCAATTAATGCTACAAAATTCATTTGCTCTCCTTCATTTTATATATAAATAAATATAGCAAAGTAACAAAAAAATACTCATTATTTAAGTATTAACTTATGTCAAAATTATTTTAATAAAAAAGCTATTGCAATGCAGTAAATTTCAGAATGAGTAATACTTAAAGCTATATTTTTAAAATTACTACAATAAGGTTTGCCATTTATATCATTCAAAATTTCAATATTAATAAATAAAATATCATTATTATTTAATGCTTTATAAACAGCTTCTTTTGCCGCTCATCTAGAAGCAACAAAAGAAATTTTTGATTCATAATTAGTCAACGAATTAAATATATCTATTTCTTTAATAGAAAGAATTTTGTTTAAAAATGAATGGTTACTTAAATCTATTCTATTTTTTGAGATCATATCTATCCCTAAATTAGTAATACTATTTTTATTTATCATTTTTTGTATTAGAATAAGTTGCTTTTCATAAAGATAAATCTTTAATTATTTTCTGATTTTTATAACCATCTTCTTTTAATTCAGAAAGTTCATGCTCTGCAACAAATCTTTTGTTTTCAATTTCTTCTAACTGTTTTCTAAGGGCAATGTTCTCTGCTTTTAAATTTTTGTTAATATTATAGGTATTTTCATTTTCATTTTCAAGATACTTTATGTATGACAAAACTGTATCAAAAAAAACATCTACTTGATATGCATCATAACCAGCTTTTAAATCTTTTCTAAATTTTTTATTAAGAATTTCTTCTCTTATATTTTTTATTTTATAATCCATAATTTTAAACCATCATATTATAATTATATAAGAATTGGAGTCTTATGAGTAATTCATTTTCTAAAAAAATTGATAAAAAACAGATTGATCTTATTTTGAAATATATGGGTTCTCATTTAAAGGAAAATAATAATGAAAATGTCTTATATTTTTTTTCTACAAAGAAATATAAAATAACTATTTATAAAACAAACACAATGTTAATTCAGGGAAGTGATTATGATAATATTTTAAAAATGCTAAACATTGTAAATGAAAATAGTAATTCAAATATTTGAATAAAAAAAAATATAACTATTGGTAGTGATGAATCTGGAAATGGAGACCTATTTGGAGGTGTCTCATTCGCAGCAGTTAAGATACCTAAAGAAAATAGAGAAAAAATAATTAAACTTGGTGTAAATGATTCAAAAAAACTTAATGATTCTTTTATGAAAAATATTTACTATGAAATACTAAATTTAACAATTAATGAAATATACAATATTGAACCAGAAGAGTACAATGAATTATATAATAAATACAAAAATGTCAATACAATAAAAACATTCGGTCACAATAAAATAATAAAAAAAATATATCAGGAAAGCGATTATGTAGTTATTGATCAATATACAAACATAAATAGATTTAATGACCAGATGAAAATCATAAATGAGAAATTAAATTATAAAATGCATTTAGAAATAAAAGCTGAATCAAAATATCTTGAAGTAGCTTGTGCTTCAATTTTAGCAAGAGTTAATTTTTTAAAGCAAATTGAAAAAATTGAAATTGATTTAGGAATAAAAATTCCATTAGGATCAGTTACATCAAACGTTATGGATTGTTTGTTATTTTTGAAAGAAAATAATATAGTATTAAATAAATATATTAAAGAACATTTTAAAACAAATAGAGGATAGTTATGAATGAATGTTTATTTTGCAAAATTATAAATAAGAAAATACCTGCAAAGATTATTTATGAAGATGCTATGACCATGTGTATTTTAGACATCAATCCTATTTCTGATGGTCATTGTATTATAATACCTAAAAAGCATTTTGAATATTTTAGTATTTGTGATGATGAATATTTAACAGCAATCACAAAAACAACTAAAAAAGTAGCTAATATTATTAACAATTCTTCGCTTGATAATAATGGAATAAATTACTTAATAAATGAGAAAACAAATGCTGGTCAAGAAATTATGCATTTACATATTCACTTAATTCCTAAATTTAAAAAAGAGGAAGGATTTGATATTTCTGTAAAAAGAAATAATAAAAAAACAATTGATGAGAGTTATGATTTTTTCATTCATCAATTGTTTCTTAAATAATCATCATGTAATTTATTATGATAAGGGACAAATTCTTTTGTTCTATATGAAACATTATTACTATAATTTAATTCATCTAAAATATAAGTATCAGTTCTAATAGAAATATTGTTTTGAAGCATTAAATCATTATAAGATTGGTCATTATTATTAAAAAATAATAATTTCTTTTTATCTTTAACTCTTAATATGATTATGACAATTCAGAAAATAAGAAAGATAAAAATTAAGCCAAATAGTATGCTAAAAGCACCAATTCATCAATCAATTGTAGCAATATTAAATATTTCTGTAGCTCTAGATGATTGATTATTAGAAATATTTGTAAATTTATCACTTAAAACTCAGTCTAAAGCAAAATAAAAAGATACTATTAAAGACAGTAAGAAAAGAATTAAAATAAAAATTTTTCAAATAAAATTCTTCTGTCTATTCATAATATCCTCATTAATATAATTATAAGAAATTAAAAAATGAAAGTCAATAAATCAAATTAATTATTTATTTCTATTTTTACACCAGGACCCATTGTAGAGGAAACTGAAATATTTTGAATATAAGTTCCTTTAACAGTAGAAGGTCTCTTAGATTTTAAAAAAGCTAATAAAAATTCAATATTCTCTTGAATTTTTATTACATCACCAGAAGATTTGCCAACTAGCATGTGTATGTTTCCATATGAATCTGTTCTATATTGAGAAACACCTTTTTGAAATTCTGCAATAGTTTTTTTCAAATCATTTGTAACATTACCTATTTTTGGGTTTGGCATTAGACCTCTTGGTCCCAAAGCTTTACCTAATTTACTTAATTGAGGCATCATTCTTGGAGTAGTAATAATTAAATCAAAATCCATTCATCCAGAAGAGATTTTATCTATCATATCTTTTCCACCAGTAAAATCAACATTATATGTTCTTGCATCTTTATCGGTTAACCCATCATCTAAAACTAAGATTCTATCCTTTTTTCCAAAAAAATTTGGCAAGGTGATAGTTCCTCTTAATTGTTGTTCTGCTTTTGAAGTATCTAAATTTAATTTAACTGCAATATCAATTGATGAATCAAATTTAGTCTTAGAATTATCTTTGACTATTTTTAAAGCTTCATCAATTTTATATGTTTTTGTTTTATCAAAGTTGTATTTTTTAGCAGACATTAGTGAACTCCTTTATTTCTTTTAGGAGTTAAATCTACATCAGTAATTTGAATACCCATTTGTTTTGCAGTTCCTGCTATCATTCTTAATGCTGCTTCTTCTGTATTAGCATTTAAGTCAGGAAGTTTGTATCTAGCTATTTCTAAAGCTTGTTCTTTGGAAATAGTAGCAACATGATCAGTTAATTGATTTTTTCCTGCTTTTTGTATTTTAGCTGCTTTCTTTAAAAGAATAGAAGCTGGAGTTGTTTTAGTTTCAAATTTAAAACTTTTATCTTTATATGCATAAATAACACATGGAATTACTTCTCCATTTTTGTCTTTTGTTTTATCATTAAATTGTCTTGTAAAGTCAGCCATGTTGATTCCAATTGAAGCTAATCCAGGACCAGGTTTTGCTTGTCCTCCAATTAGCTCAATTTTTGCAACTCTAACTACTTTAGGATCTTTTATTGCCATAAATAAAATATTACCTTTCTTGTAATTATGTTTTTTAGGGTGGTAATAACGAAACATTTGTTTCTTCCACATTTGTGTATAAAATATTAAAAATATACTTATTAAGTATATTATATTATGCATTATTTTGCTATATTTTTTTGAAAGTAAAAAATTTTTTAGTAGTAAATAAAAAAATTATATTTATGATTCATCTTATATAAAAAGGAATTCATTTAAAATGAAACTTTCTATTAACAATTAATTCTTTTTTGTTTTCTATAAATGCTTTTCTAATTGGTGGAAAAAATAAAAATCTTAAAGCAACTATTTCTTGAGCATCATTATCAATTAAATTTAATAAACATTGGTATTCTTGATCAACCCTTTTTATATCTCATTTTGAAGTAACTGTATTTCCTTCTCTTGCAATAAAATAAAAAGAAGTGATTTTTTTTGTATGTTTTACACTTTTAGCATTCATGATTATTTGTGAAGTATAATTTCCATCTTGAAAAGGTATTCCTTCAACTAATTTTTTTATTTTATAAAATACTTCTTTTTTTGCATATCAAGAAATAGGAATACTAATTGGAGATTGCTTTTGATATTTATTAGTGATAACCTTTTTAAACAAATATGGATATGAAAAAAACCTTCCTTTATTTCCGCTTCCATATCATCTAGTGTATGCACTAGATACCACATCATGATCATCACAAACTTCATTAATAATTTTAAATGCATCAATTTTTAAAAAATCATCAGCATCTAAAATAGATACATAATCGTTTTTAACTAATTTGTTTTCTAAAACATAATTTATTACTGATCCTCAATGATTATTTTCTTTAAAATAGTATTCAATATTTTTATGTTTATCTTGATATTTATTAACAATTCTCTTTAATTCATCATTAGTTGAACCATCATCAATTACTAAGATTTGTAAAAGATTAGTATCATAGTTTTGATTTAATAAGGATTCCAAACATTTTGATATATATTTTTCAACATTAAAACAAGGTATTATTATTGTAAAACTTTTA
>JBOFGT010000045.1:0-4828 GCA_051649265.1 Mycoplasmoidaceae bacterium | reverse complement strand
ATACTCTGCTTTTACAAAGTCTTCAACAAATATAAATTTTTTTAGTTTTTCCAATTTTTCTTGAAAGAATATTTCTAAGTCAGGGTGCTTAGACATGTCTTTTCATCTTATTGTGTATTCCATAAATAACCTCTTTGCTTGATTATATAGAATTTTAAAAAATAGGCATTAAAAAAAGCAAATTACTTTGTTTTTTTGTAAATGATTTCTTTTTCAACTTTTTTTCTAGCTTCTTCACCAACTAATACTTCAATTACTTTTAAACTAAATTCAAAAACTGATCCAGGTGATCTACCTGTAATTAATGTTCCATCAACATGAACTGGTTTATCAACATAGTTTTTCTTAAGTTTATCACCAAATCCAGGATAAGAAGTGAACTTTCTTGATTTAATAAGGTCTCATTCAATTAATACACTTGGTGTTGCACACATAGAAAGAATATATTTGTCCTTATTGTTTAAGAAATCTTTTTCTAAATTCTTTTTTAATTTTGGATTTGCTTTTAGATCAAGGTATTTTAAATGACCTTCTCCACCTGGCATATAAATTGCATTGTATTGAGATAAGTTTGTTTTATCAATTGTGCTATTACAAGAAATTTTAGTTCCGCTTTGTAAAACAATTGTGTTTTTCTTTTCAATTGAAACTAGTTCAACTATCATTCCACTTCTTCTTCATAAATCAGCTGGTACAACAACTTCAATATCTTCACTTGCTGTAGCTAACATAATAGCTATTTTGACTCTTTTTATTGCCATATTTTCTCCTAATCAATTTTTATAAACTAAAAAATCTATAAAAATTATTTGTTTCGTATCATATCTATTTATCATTATATTATATTTTTAGAAAAATGTTAAATTATATTTTTAAAAGGACAAAATGAAACAAAAAAACTAGAAATAATTTTCTAGTTTTTTTGTTTAAATGGCGCGCCTAGGAGGACTCGAACCTCCGACCCTACGCTTAGAAGGCGTATGCTCTATCCACTGAGCTACAGGCGCATACTAAATTCATTATATAGTAAAATAAACATTTAAATAATTAATATTTATTAAAAATATTTTGTAATAATATAGAGGATTGGAATAATTATGAAAACAGAAGATAATATTATTAATTATTTATCTAAAAAAGGTTACAGAATTACACAAAACAGAATTGATATTGTAAAATGTTTATTAGATGATAATCATGGTCATACAATTAATGAAATAGTTTCTCATCTAAGAAAAAAAGATAAAAAAATTAATGTAAGTAGCGTTTATAATACAATTGAAATTTTAATAGATGAAGGAATTGTTGATTTGTATACTAATTACAAAATTAAAGGGACTTCATACGAAATCATTAATAATGAGAGCAAACACATTCATGTTTATGATCCAAATAATAAAAAAGAACATCATATTAATTTACCAGAACATATATTTAAAGAAATGGATAAATTAATTAAGAATAAATTAAATTTAGAAGTGCTTAATTTAAAAGTAGAAGTTTTAGCAAGAAAAAAGGATAAAAATAATGACATATAAATGAATTATTTCTGACTTAGATGGAACAATAATCCATCATAAAGATGAAGGAAATGTGATATATAAAGAAGTAGTTAAATCAATTAATGATTTTATTGAAATTGGTGGATTATTTACTATTGCTACAGGAAGACATTACAAAGATGTAATATCCATTATTAAAAATAATAAAATTAATTACAAAGATAATTTCTTCATTCTAGGAATGAATGGGGGGCAAATTTATTCTTGAGGTGAAAAAAAACTAATTTTTAATGGATGTTTACCTAATGAAAAAATAAAAAAAATAAAAGAAATTATAAATGTTTTACACAAAAAATATGAAAATGAATTATTAATTTTTGGATATGGTGAAAACGAAAAGATTTATATTATTAAAAACAATGGTAAAAATTTTGAGAAACAATGTGAAAAAATTATTAAATATGAAGATAATGATGATACATTTGAATATATTCCTATTGATTTAGATAAATTAGATCAAATAAAAAATATTAATAAATTTTGTTTATCATTCGATAATTGTATTGATGATCCAATTAAATTAATAAATGATTTAAAAAAAATAAGCAATGATGTTGATTTCATTCAAACAGGTGTAAGTTTTATTGAAATAATGCCATCAAACATTGATAAAGGATTATCATCAAAAAAAATTAATGATAATTATTATAAAATACCATTAGATAAAATAATATCTTTTGGAGACTCTGGTAATGATATTGGTTTATTTAAATATAGTGCAAAATCAGTCACTAGAAGGTGTGCACCTGAATATGTAAAAAAAGAAGCAACATGTATATATGATGATGGTCCTTCAATTTTTGTTAAATCAGCCATTGAAGATTGTATACTATCAAAAGTAAAAGGGAGAGTATAATGAGTAATAAATTTCAACTAAAAACAAAATTTTATTTTGGAAAAGAATCTATCTTAAATATAAGAGATGAAATAATAAATGGAAAATTCAAGAATGTTATGATCACTTATGGTGGAGGTTCGATTAAAAAAAATGGAATCTATAATAGCTTAATTGAAATCCTAAAAGTATCTAATGTTTATTTCATTGAATTTGGTGGAATTCAACCAAATCCAAGAGATATTGATACATTTAAGGCTTCAGTAATGGCAAGAAATGAAAATATCGATTTAATTATTGCAGTTGGCGGGGGGTCTACTATTGATGCATCAAAAGTAATTGCTACTTTAGCAACAAATCCTCAATATCAAGACGCATGATCTTATGTTGAAGATTCTTCAAGAGCAACAAATCCTCCAGTTCCATTAATTTCAATTATTACATTAGCTGGAACTGGTAGTGAAAATAATGCTGGCAGTGTTATAACTAGTGTTGCAAATAGATTAAAAATGCCATTTTTTAACGAATTAGCAATTCCATTTGTAACAATTGAAGATCCTGAATACACAATGAGTGTTGATAAGTGACAAACAGCTTCAGGGATATTTGATTGTTTCTCTCACTTATTAGAACAATATTATGGTGAAAATACATTTGGTTGAACAAAAGAAATAATCTTTGCTAACTTAAGAGTTTTATTAAAATATGGACCTAAAGCAATTAGTGATCCTACAAATTATGATGCAAGAGCAAATGTATTATGAACAACATCAATGTCATTAAATGGAATGACATCATTTGAATCAGAAGGTGATTGAAGTGTTCACTTTATGGAACATGCCATCTCTGCTAAATGAGATGTTAGTCATGGAGCTGGCTTAGCACTTATTACACCAACATATATTAAATTAAGATGCATTCATCAAGAATGATTTAAAAAGAAAACATTAATTCTTGCAAAAGAAGTATTTAATATAAATAGTGTTGAAGAATTTATTTCATTTTTAAACAATTGAATTATTAAAATTGGTTTACCTACTAAATGAAGTGATTTTAAAGAAATTACTTCAGTTGGCGAACATGATCATCAAGAAATGGTGATCCACACTATTAAAGGTGGAGGATTCTTATCAAGAGAGTTTTATATGAGTGTATTTAAAAATATTCCTAAATAATAGGGATATTTTTTTTAAATCAAAGTTGCATTTTTTAAAAAGTTTTATAAGGATAAAATTTTATTATATAATTTATGATGAGGACAAATAGGATATATGAGAAAAAATACAAAGAGATTGATAATTGCATTAGTTATTTTTTCAGTTGTCTCTGTAGCAACTGCAATAACAGTTCCAGTCGTATTACATTTAAACGGAAGTAATAATAATGATTCAATTAAAAATAAAACTATTAAAAAAATTGATATTAAAAATCGTAATTTAATAGACGAGATTTTAGCTTTTGATACAGAAGAAGAAATGAAAAATAAAGTAAAAGAAATTAATGAAAATAGTATGTGAGATGAAATTTTTACTTTTACTAATGAAAATGATAAATTTATAACTAATGTTGTTAGTGAAGTAATATTTGATTTAGATAATAATTCAAATAATCCACAAGGTGTTTTTACTTTTCTTTATAAAGAAGGAATTAAAGCTAATAGTGGAGCAAGCGATATTAGAATTAATAAATATGTAGGATTAAATATAACAAATGCTTCTGATTATGCAAATAAATTAGAAGCAGCTACACAAGTACTAACTAATTCATTAAAAGATAAAGATTTTGATAGACAAATAAATTTATATGATGCATGAAATGGTATACAAGCACCTATAAGCTTTGTAAACGAGATTGAAAATATACTTATTTTTAAAGAAGAAAATAAAGTTTTAGATTGAGATGTTGTTGTTGAAAATGTTATTTTAAAAACTGATAGTTCAAGTGCTATTGAAGGTGGGAAAATTGACCCAGTTACAATTAGAATAAATTTAAAACCTGAATATCGAGCAAACGAATTAGATTTATTAGAATTTAATTCTGCTGATACTTTAGGTAATTGAAAAATAAGTTTGACTATATCAGATGTTAATGATGCTAAAAAAACAGAAGTTAGTGAATATTTAGCTGGTTTATTAAATGGTAAAACTTTCCAAGAACAAAAAGATGAATATGAAAGTTGAGCAAGAGAAATACCTTCTGAATTAGAAACTAAAATTGTAGACATAGTTACTTTTAATAATGGAGCAATAGGTTGAGCAACAGCTATATCAGGAATTAAAATAAATGTCTCTCATATTGAAGCAGGAAGTAAAATTAATCCTATAGATATTAGGATTAATTTAAATTCTGAATATAGTACTATTGATGAAAGTAAATTGTCAATAAGAATAGATGAATTAGGTGAGGCTCAAAGAATTAATTTAACTGTATC
>JBOFGT010000044.1:0-4607 GCA_051649265.1 Mycoplasmoidaceae bacterium | reverse complement strand
TTGTTTATAAATATATATTTTTTGTCTTATAATTATTAAAGATAAAAAAGAGAAGAACACATTGAAAACAATAAATAAAGAACACTTTGATTTACTTTTAATGTTTAAAAAAGAAAGATCGCATGCTGAAGACAAACTTAATATATCATTAGGTATTTTATTCTTTTCACTTACTTTTGTAGCAGCTTTATTTAATCAGCTGGGATGAAATTATTTTATTTCATTAATTGTTCTTATAATTTTAGAAATATTATTTGTTGTAGTTTTTTTATTGCCTGAATTTAGGTACAAAAGAATTAAACATAGATATAAATCAATTGATAGTAGTTTTAATATATATAGTTGACAAGATTGAACAACCTATAATAAAAATGAAATTCAAACTAAATATGATATTGATATTGATATATTAAAACAAATAATGATTAATATTAATATTATTAGAAGAAAATACTTAGCATTTCAAGTATTTGCCTCTTTCATGTTTATAGACATGATTCTAATTATCATTTTTCTATGTGTAAGAAACGCCTAAAAACTACTAAATAATTTAGTAGTTTTCTTTTTGTCTATTTATGTTTACTTGATTTTTTGAATAGTAAGCTTTCTTTATTTCATCAAAAGTTAAATCTAAATCAATTGCTAATTGAAAAAGCTTTTTAATAAATGATCTAACTTTCTTTTCATTATTTAATGAACTAACATTTGTTATTAGTTCTGTAAATGATTTAGATAATTGTATGTTATCTTTCTTTTTCTTTTGTGATGTTTTTATTGAAAATTTCATTTCATTTACCCCATAAAAAAGACCTATTGAAAGTATGAAGTGTAAGCAATCTACAAACTCATCCAATATTACATCTTTATGACTTGATTTTTTTAAAGATCAAAATTTAAAGCATCTAACTTCATTACATAATTCAGATAGTTCAACAATTAATGCTAATCTTTTTCTTGATATTAAATCTTTTTTTAAAAGTTTGTGATTTTTTTCTATAAAATTATCTAGCTCAATTTGAGTCAAAATTATTTCATTTAAATTTACATTCATATTTGCCTTTTTTAATTTATTATAAAATAAAAAAACCATACTTATTATCTTTTTAAGTATGGTTATTTTTTATATGTTTTATTTGTTAATTAAAATACTATTAATTATAAACACAAAATTAGTTTTTAAGTTTTGGAGGAGGCACTCTATTTATAGATTTAGAATGACGAACCGGTTTTCTTTTACCAATAGGTTTTGGAACAGAAGAAATAAATAATGATTTATTATTTGAAGTTTGGTTATTTAATTCAATAGAAGGTGCATAGTTATTAACTGGTCTTTTATAACTAATAGGATGTGGAATAGAAGTAAATAATGATTTATCATTTAACCCAATTGAATGTGTTCCAATTTGAATTTTAGATTTTCTTTGATTATTAAGAGTTATAGCATTTGGAACACTTGCAATCGCTCTTTGATTTTTAACAACTTTATTATGATTTTTTCCTGGTCTATTTATAAAGAATATAGCTAATACTATTGCAATAATTAAAGCAACACCACCAATAGAGCTTCCAACTATAATTGGAGTATTATCGATTGGTTTAACAAATCCTAAAATAGTATTACCAATTAAATCTCCTTGTGATGTGGATGTTCTTTCAATTAAATTGCTATCAAAATATTTTCCATTAATAGTTAGGGTAAGCTCAATTATCCCTTTACTATCATCTGAAACAATATTATTAATTCCAGAAATAATAGGTGATGGATCTGGAAAGTTAATAAAATTAAAATATTTTGTGTAAGAATTAAAATCCTTACTTAAATCCTGAGCAATTTTAGAAGGTAAAACTTTATTCATACTACTTTTTAAAACTAAGGAAGTTGCGCCTGGAACTTCTTTAAATCCAGATAATTCAGTTGTTATAAAAGAATCTTCATTAATATATTTTCCATTTTTATCAATATAATTTTTTAAAATATAATTAATTTTTAAAGTACCAGAAAGATTGTCAAAAGTTCGATCTACTTCTAAAAATTTTGTATTTTCATCTGAAGAAAGATTTTCAATAGCATTATTTAATTTAAAAAAATTATTAATATCAATTTCCTCATTTACAATATCAGAAGCATATAATTGGCCTTGATCAAACGAAGGAATTTTATCATAAGATGTAGGTGCTGTTACAGATTTAAAATTTCTTATTCTAATTACCTTTTCCAATGGTAAAAAATTGGGTAAATTAGAATTTACATTATTACCATTAGAATCAATATAATTATTTACTCTAACTACAATATCTGCAGAGCCTCTATTTGTCGGATTACTAACTTCTGGTGGCGATAAATTATTAATATCTCTTATTATAAAATCAACATCATTATCTATATTAAAGTTATTAGGAAGAGATCCTCCTATTGTTATCAAGCTTTTTAAAATTGATCTATTATTTTCAATTTGAAATGGGTAAGTATTAACTATAATATTTTGACTATTAGAACTTAAATCAATTGAAGTTCTTGATTTTGTTATACTATTTAGATGTTGAAAATCGTTAATTGATAAATCATCAGAATTTGTATTTACGTTTTTAATATCACTATCATTTAAAGATGTTATATTGTATGAAGCAGAATTTAATTTTGAAATATTATCTAAATTTGTAACTAATATTGCTCCAATAAAGACAAGAACACTTGATGAAATTAATACTAATTTTTTATTTTTCATATTCATAAATTCCTATATTCTAATTAAATTTATTTTATTATAATTATATTTTTACAATTTGCAAGGTATATAAATAAAAAACCATATTGAAAATATGGGTTTTTTAATTAAAACTATTTTTTAGTTGGAGGCGGAACAGGTCTATTCCCTGGAGTAGGAGGACCAACTGGAGGTTTTGTACCACCAGGAACTGAACCACTCATTGAAGAAGGAGTTGGAGTTGTTGTTTTAGAAACACCACCTGTAGGAGGAGAAACTTTTTCACTTAGTTTTTGTTTTCTTAAGTTTTCACTTTTCTTTTTCTTAGCCTTAGACACAAAGAATATAGTTAATGCTATAGCACCGATTAAAGCAAGCCCACCAACAGAAGCACCAATAATAATAGGTAATGTATCAACTTTTTCAAGTTCTGAGTTTAATCCTGTAATAGTTGTGCTAATATTATGTCCATCTACCGGAGCTGTTTGAGGGAGATATTTATCATCAAAATATTTACCTTCAATAGTATAAGTGAAGCTTATTGTTCCATTTTTATCATTTGATTCAATATTTTCAATTTTAGTAATTAATTCCTCAGTACCAGGTGGTAAATTTATTAACTTAAAATATGATTTATAATTTTGAGGGTTTGTTCTCAATTGTTCAGCAATAGTTGAAGGTATTAATAAAGCACTTCCATTAGGATCTATTAAAACTAAAGAAGTCGGTCCAGGTACTCTTTCAAAATTAGGTATAACAAGAGTTAAAGGAGTAATGGATTCTGTAGTAATGTAAGCTCCATTACGATCAATGTAATTTATCAAAGTATATTTAACCGTTAACTGACCATCATTATTATTAAAATCAAGAGATTTAATATTTAATCTTGTATCTCTATCACCAACACCAGAAACATTGTTTTTTATTTCAACAACATTCGTTATAGGAATGGTACCATTTACAACATCAGAAGCATATCTACCAATAGTATCAAATCCTGGTTTTTGAATAAGTTCTGTAATACCTGTTACAGATTTAAAATTAGTATATCTAAATGTAGATGACAACGGAATATATGAACCGCCAGTACTAGGTCGAACAAGATCGCCTGCAGCATTATAATAAGTACCTACTGTAACAGTAATTGTAGCTGACCCACTATTGATTGTATTACCTAAATTACTAATAGTCGAAACATTATAAGTAACATTATTAACCTCAGGAATAATATCATTAGGTAAATTATCAATTGTTATTATTTTAGATAAAAAATCTCTGTCATTTACAATTTGAAATGGATAAGTGTTTGCAATAATTCCTATAGTAGCATCATCAAGATTTTGTTTAATTGTTGTTGCTGTTGCTCTTGTTTCTAACTTTGGTTCAGAAACATCATTTGCAGCAATACTCAAAGACTCATTTGTTGTTTCATCAACACTTTTTAAAGAAGATTCATTATAAAAACTAGCTTGTAATTTTGAAATATTATCTAAATTTGCAGCCAATATTATCCCTGTAAAAGCAAAAATGCTGAATGAAGTCAATACTGCTTTTTTTAATTTTTTATTTCTCATATTTATAAACTCCCATGTTTAAAATAAATTTATATTATAAAAATATAACTATATTCATTATAACTTAAAAACTTATTTTTTTTAAACAAATAACATTAAAAATATAAATATAAATGAAATAAAATAGATCAATTAAATTAATATCATTTTATAAAATAAGTAAAATTTATGAAAATAATGGGAAAATATATTTTTATAATGAATCGCTAAATATAATTAGAAAAAAATTTAATATAATATAAGTGTTTAAAAAAGGAGAAAAAATGAAAAGAAAAAAAATAGTTCTTATTGGTGCTGGAAATGTTGGGTGTTCTTTCTTATATTCAGC
>JBOFGT010000043.1:0-4499 GCA_051649265.1 Mycoplasmoidaceae bacterium | reverse complement strand
TAGGTATTCAAACTTAATGAATAATAAAGAATTAATAAAACATTTAAAAGAAACAAATTTTATTCCATCTAAAAAGATGGGACAAAATTTTTTAATTTGTAATAACTATAAGAATTTAATTGTTGATAGCTTAGATATTAAAGAAGAAGACAATATTATCGAAATTGGTCCAGGATTTGGAGCTCTAACTTCATTAATACTAAATAAAACAAATAAACTTAAATTAGTAGAATTAGATAAAAGAATTCATGCGCATTTAAAAGAAAATTTTTTAGAAATAGAAATTATTAATAACAATATACTGGATATAAATTTGGATGATCTTTGTGTTAAAGACGAACCTAATAAAATTATTTCTAATTTACCATACTCGATTTCTTCTAAAGCGATTGTAAAAATTATTAAATGCAATTATATTGAATCTTCCATTTTAATGATTCAAAAAGAAGTAGCTGAAAGAATTGTAGCTAAAGAAGGTTCAAAAAATTACAATGGGTTTTCAGTTTTTATTCAATTAGTTTGCGATGTTAAAAAACTATTTGATGTTCCTAATACTGTTTTTTATCCAAAACCAAATGTTACTTCTTCAGTTATTAAATTATCTAGAAAAGATAATTTGGATTTTGATCTTGATAAGATGGAAAAATTTATTAGGAAATGTTTTGGACAAAAAAGAAAAACAATTTTTAATAACCTTAAAGAATTTTTTAATCATGAAGATATTACTAATGCCTTATTTCAACTAAAAATTGACAAAAATAAAAGACCTGAAAATTTATTACTGGAAGACTACCAAAAATTGTTTTTTCTAATTAAATAATAAATTATTAATTGCTATGACAAAAAATTATTCTTTATATTAATTTTTATAAAAATAATTATTAAAAATAGAACTTTTTATTTTTAAAATATAGTAAAATTTATTGTAAACAATGCAAAAAAGAAATTAAAAAAAGGTTTTAATGAATAAAAGAATATTAGATGAAAAAACATTAAATACAATTTTTTATAAAAGCTCATCAAATATGAACGAAGTTCCTGATAATAGTGTTGATTTAATTATTACATCTCCACCATATTTTAATATAAAAGATTACTCAAAAGATGGCAAACAGGAAAATAAGCATTCCGATTCTAATTCTAATGATATTGGTTCGATAAATGAATACGAATCATATTTAAAAGCTCTTTTGAAAGTATGAAGAGAATGTGAGAGAGTTTTAAAACCTAATGGTAAATTATGCATAAATGTTCCTTTAATGCCTATGAAAAAAAAAGACTATTCAACTCATGAAAATAGGCATATTTTCGATTTACAAAGCGATATCCAAAATTCAATTTTAAAAAAAACAAATTTATTTTTAATGGATTTATACATTTGAAATAGAACAAACTCAAGCAAAAATTTAATGTTTGGAAGTTACCCTTTTCCTACAAATTTTTATAATCAAAATATAATTGAATTTATAACAGTTTTTGTGAAGGATGGTTCTAGAGAAAAACCATCAAAAGAAATAAAGGAGAAAAGCAAATTAACTCAATGGGAATGAGTAAATTTTACTAAACAAATATGAGATATTCCAATTCCTAATAAAAGCGATATTGCTTTTGGCAATCATAGTGCAATAATGCCGGAAGAAATACCTTTTAGATTAATAAAATTATATAGTTTTTATGATGATGTTGTTTTAGATCCCTTTTCAGGAAGCGGCACAACATTAAAAGTTGCGAAAAATTTAGGAAGAAAATATATAGGTTATGAATTGTACAAAAATTATGATCCAATAATAAATAAAAAACTAAAATATTCTAAGAAAAATGAAGATAATAAATATATTAATTCTATAATTTCTAAAGATGTTTCAAAAGCATTAGATTTGATTAAGAACGAATCCCTGGATTTAATTGTTGCAGACCCTCCATATAATATATCTATAGAAAAATGAGACTCATTCAAAAGCGAAGATTTATATTTTAATTTTATGAAAAATTGAATAACTAAAGCAACATATAAATTGAAGGAGGGAGGTTCATTTTACCTATTTAATAATTCCAGAAACTCCTCAAAGTTGTTAAGTTTTATTGAAGAGAATGGTTTGATTTTTCAAAATTCAATAATTTGATATAAAAAAGATGGTTTTTCTCCATCAAAGAATAAATTTGTAAATAATCAAGAGACTATACTTTTTTTTACAAAAGGAAACAATTATACTTTTAATTTTGACAAAATAAGAACCCCATATAACTCTATTGAAAGGATAGAACACGCTTCCAAAAAGGGAATAAAAAAGAATGGTAAAATTTGATATCCAAATGAAAAAGGAAAACTTTGCACAGATGTCTGAGAGTTTTCATCAGATAGGCATTTGAAAAAAGTTAATGGTAGAATTTGTAAATCATTGCATCCAACAATAAAACCAGAGCCATTGATAGAAAGAATAATTTTCGCAAGCAGTAATAAAAATGATTTAGTATTAGATTTGTTCAGTGGTAGTGGGACTACTTCATATATTTGTAAAAAAAATGGTAGAAATTTTATAGCAATTGAAAATGACAAAAAATATATAAATCTAATAAAAGAAAGGCTTAATTTTGAAAGATAATAATTTAAATAAAATTCTAGAAATCAATAGTGAAAATTTTTCACTAATTTTTATAAAAAAAAGATTTGAAAGAAGGGATTACAGAGGAATTCATTTATTCCAACACAATAGATGTGATTATGAAAAACTTTATTCTATGCTTGAAGTAATTAAAAATTATTCAGATAACTGAGAAAATGAGTGAATTGAAATGCCTATTGGTGATGAAAATAATGGCAATAATAATGGATATGTTTTAGGAAATTATAAATGTTTTCAAGATATAGTTAATTCTATAAAAAAAGAAACAGGACGCGGTACATCTCATACGCTTCAAAAAAATTTTTTTCCAGATTGAGAAAGAATGGGATTAATACTTAGAAAAAAAGATAAAAAATTAAATAAGAAGTATTTTAAGCTTTCAGACAAAATAATTTCAACCAACAGAAGTGATTGATATAAAGACGATCTATATAAAAAATCTATATTAAAAGTTTTTGAACCATATGTATATGATTTATATTGTCTTTTAGGAAAAATGGATAAAATAAAGGAAGAAGAGTTTTTACTTTTTTTTACATACATAAACAAAATAAAGGAAGAAGATTTTTTACCTTTATTTAAAAATATAGATCAAAAATGAGAATGTGTTTTGAAATTAATTAATTCTTGGAGAGAGCTTAGTTTTTCTGCTAGAGGTAATGCAATTCAAATACTTAAAGATTATATGGATCCTAAAAAATATAAAAATCTTAAAAGAGGTATAAAAAGAGATTATAGTAATTTAAAAAATGAAACTCATCAAATAATCTCATGCCTTGATTCTTCGGGGTTATTTATTATAGACGATAGAGATTTAGTATTAGAAAAAACACATAAAAATAAATATTTAAGAAATAAAAAAGTAAAAGAAGAATATTTTAAAAAACATAAAATTTCAAAGCAACCAGGATATGAAATGGACCATATTGTTAGGTTTTCTTTTGCAAATTCACCTGAAGATGTCTCTCTCTTGGATAATTATAGAAATCTTATTTACATAGGAGGAACAGAACATAACATAAAGAGCCATTTAGGTAGTAATCATATGGAACTTTTAAAAAATGAAAATGGCATTTCACTTGTTGATATCTATAGAAGAGAAAAAAATATCGATCTATATTTCGATAATAACTTAAAATTTAATAAAGAGCTTGCTGATGAATACATATCTTACAATATTAAACTTCTTGAAAAATATTGCAAGTAACTTTAAGTATTTTTTATAAACTTTATTTAAATTAGCTAGTAATTATTAATTAAATAACTATTTAATAATTAATTATATTAAAATAATTATAGTTTTTTAAAAACATAATTAAAAATATAAAAGGACAAGCTATGAATAGATTTTTGCAATCAAAAATTGGTTATGGAACATATAAAGTTACAAATCAAGAAGAACTAAATAATTCAATTAAATGGGCAATACTTGCTAAATATGATTTTATAGATACTGCTGCTTTTTATAAAAATGAATCACAAATAGGCAAAGCAATTAGAAAATTTAAAAAAGAATTTCCAAAAAAAGAAATTTTACCTATTCAAACTAAAATATTTCCTAATAATTTTAATAAAAATATTGTTTCAGAGCTTAAGATATCTTTAAAAAAATTAGGTAATTTGCAATCTATTGAAGCTTGTTTACTACATAGACCTCATGTAGATAATACAATGAATGTTAAAGCATGAAAAGAACTAATTAAATGTCAAAAATTAGGTTTAGTTAAATACATTGGAGTATCTAACTTTGAACCTGACATGATTAGAATTTTATACAATGAAACAGGTGTTATACCTCAAATCGTTCAAGATGAAGCAAGTGTTAATTCAATTAGAAATGATAGAATAAAGTTTTCAAAAGATAACAACATAATG